>DASVCF010000083.1:0-67817 GCA_036381735.1 Gemmatimonadaceae bacterium
GTAGTGGCGCTGGGAGGGGAGGGCGGGCTTAGCTCGCGCGTGGCCGCGACAGGGGCGCGCGTGGTTCATCTGCACATGCGACCGGGCGTCGCGAGTCCGCTGGCACTGTGGCGCCTGCGTCGCCTGATGCACGACCTGCAGCCCCATCTGATCCACGGTTGGATGTACCATGCAAATGTCGTTGCGGCGGTTGCGGCGCAAGCGACGCGATTCCCCGTAATCTGGGCCATCCATCACTCCCTGCATGCCCTGTCTGGGGAAAGGCCGATAACGCGCTTGGTGATCAAAGCCGGCGCGCGGATGTCGGCGCGTCCTGCGGCTGTGGTCTATGTTGCCCGCAGCAGCGCGATGCAACACGAGCAGTTGGGATATCGGCGCGAGAAGACACGCGTGATCCCCAACGGTTTTGATTCTGCACAATTCCGACCGGATGCCCAGCAGCGCCAGCGCCTTCGTGCTGAATGGAGAGTCGCGCCAAACACCTTGGCTATTGGCCTGGTGGCCCGACTCCATCCGATAAAGGATCATGACAATTTCCTGCGTGCGGCGGCGCTGTTCGCGCTGCAGTGTCCGGATGCTGTCTTTATACTTGTTGGCGACGGACTGGAAGTGACGAACGCAGAATTGGCCGAGCGTATAGCCACGCTGGGGCTTACCGATCGTGTGCGGTTGTGCGGACGGCGGAACGATATGACGGCGGTGAATGCGGCGTTCGATGTCGCAAGCTGCTCGTCCTGGAGTGAATCGTTTCCGAACGCCATCGGTGAGGCCATGGCGTGCGGCGTAGTGTGCGCTGCGACCGACGTCGGTGATATCCGCGACATAATCGGCGACACCGGTGTTGTCGTGCCTGCACGAAATCCGGAAGCGCTTTGTGACGCTTGGAAGCAGCTTGCTGTTCTTGGCGAGGATGGGCGCCGGACGCTTGGGGAACGCGCGCGGCACCGTGTCATTGAACGTTATTCCCTCGCAACGGTAACCGAGCAGTACGAGACGTTGTATCAACAGGTGATACGAGGCTAACGATGTGCGGCATCGCAGGTTTGTGGGACGCTCGCGGGTGCATGGATGAAACGAGGACGACTGCCGCCATCCGATGTATGACCCGCATGCTTGCGCATCGTGGCCCAGATGACGAGGGCTACTGGCAGGACCCGTCGCGCGGTGTTGCTCTCGGCCATCGCCGGCTTTCGATCGTCGACCTCTCGCCGCTCGGGCATCAGCCGATGACATCGGTCAGCGGACGGTACGTGATCGCGTTCAACGGCGAGGTCTACAACCATTCGCGCATCCGCCCGGAACTTGTCGCGAAGGGGTTCCGCTTCCGTGGTCACTCCGACACGGAGGTCATGCTCGCCGCTATCGAGGCTTGGGGAGTCGAAGCCGCTGTCAAGCGGTTCATCGGCATGTTCGCGTTCGCGCTATGGGATCGAGAGAGCACAACGCTCACGCTCGTCCGCGATCGACTCGGGATCAAGCCGCTGTACTATGGCTGGACGCGAGCGGGCTTTGTCTTCGGCTCGGAGCTGAAGGCATTACGGGCAGCACCGGATTTCTCCAATCCAATAGATCGCGATGCACTCGCTCTGCTGCTTCGCCACAGTGCCATCCCCGCACCGTACACCATCTACAAGGGAGTGTACAAGCTCGCGCCCGGTACGTTGCTGCAGGTAGACAGAGAGCTCGCTGCATCACTCGTCGACGTGCAGACGTTGAGCGCACGAAGCGCGGTGTACTGGTCCGCGCGTGAGGTCGCCGAAGCGGGTGCGCGCACCCGTTTCACGGGCAGCCACGAGGAAGCGATTGCCGAGCTGGACACCCTCCTCCGCGATGCTGTCGCGCTGCGCATGGAAGCAGATGTGCCCTTGGGAGCGTTCCTCTCAGGGGGGGTGGATTCGTCGGCGGTCGTCGCACTCATGCAGGCGCAATCGGCGCGCCCGGTGCAGACGTTCTCCATTGGCTTCGACGAAACTGGCTATGACGAGGCCCAGCACGCTAAGGCTGTAGCCCGGCACCTCGGGACTGCACACACCGAGCTGTACGTCACACCGCAGCAAGCGCGGGATGTAATACCGCGCTTGCCGCAGATGTACGATGAGCCGTTCTCTGACTCATCGCAGATCCCCACCTTCCTCGTGTCGGAGCTGGCGAGACGCACCGTGACCGTGAGTCTCTCCGGTGATGGTGGCGATGAGCTCTTCGCCGGCTATGATCGCTATTACTGGACACGGCGGTTGTGGCAGAGACTCGCAGCAGTGCCGTACCCCTTACGCCGAGCTGCAGCTGCCTCATTGCGGGCTGCGCCGCATCTGTGGGATACGGCACTAGAGCGTCTTGTCCCGTTGCTACCGCCGACACTACGTGTGAAGCACCCGCACGAGAAGAGCCGGCGCGTGGCCGAGCTGCTCATGCTGGATTCGCCCGATGCATTGTATGCTCGGCGTCTCTCCCACTGGCGGAATTCTGATGTCATCGTCCTCGGAAGTCGTGACCTTCCTACCGCGCTGACAGATGCCTCTCGGCGAGCGCGCCTAGACGACGCGACCGAGCGCATGCTCTACACCGACCTAGTGAGTTATCTGCCAGACGATATTCTCACGAAGGTCGATCGCGCGAGTATGGCCACGAGCCTGGAGGCGCGTGTACCATTGCTGGACCATCGGGTGGTTGAGTTCGCATGGCGCCTACCCCTGGCGATGAAGATCCACGACGCGCAGAGCAAGTGGGTGTTGCGGCAGGTGCTCTACAAGTATGTGCCGAGGGAGTTGATCGAGCGTCCAAAAGTGGGTTTCGGTGTTCCGATCGAGCACTGGTTGCGTGGCCCCCTGCGCGATTGGGCTGAAGCTCTGCTTGATGAGTCTCGGTTACGCCGCGAAGGGTACCTCGACCCAGCCCCGATCCGTGCGATGTGGCATAATCATGTCACTGGCCGCGTCAACGAGCACTATCGTCTGTGGGATGTGCTGATGTTCCAGGCATGGCTCGAAGCACAGCGCACCCGACAAACTGCCATCGAGTCACAGGCCACTGCGGCTGTGCCGGCGTGAGAGCTCGGGCGTGACGTCGAAGTTCGTACTCGCACACGTACATCCTCTCCTGGTAGCTCCGGCGATGGCGTGAGCAGAGCTCAAACTATCCTCGTTACCGGCGCCACCGGCTTCCTCGGTTGCAATGTGTGCGAGCACTTCGTGCGCAACGGGAGCACGGTGCGAGCGCTCCTCCGCTCTCGCAATGCTCATGTCCTGCGCGACACCGTGCCTATTGTCGCCGCCGACTTGAACGATCGAGATTCTCTGTGTCGCGCACTGCAATGCGTCGACACCGTGGTGCATCTCGCCGCCCGCGTCCACGTGATGCGCGACACGACCACGGACCCGCTCGCCGAGTTCCGTCGCGTGAACGTGGATGGCACTCGCGCACTGCTCGAGGCTGCCATCGCGCAAGGCGTCCAGCGCTTCGTGTTCGTGAGCTCCGTGAAGGCGATGGGTGAGAGCGCTGACGATGCGCTGACGGAGGAGATGCACGCTGCACCGTCGGATCCCTACGGTGTGAGCAAGCTCGAAGCCGAGCAGCTGGTGAGCGATATGGCGCGCGCTGCCGGCATCCACGCGCCGATCCTCCGCCTCCCACTCGTCTACGGCGCCGGCATGAAGGCGAACATGCTCAGGCTCTTCGACCTCGTCGATCGAGGTTTCCCATTTCCGCTCGGCCGCGTCCAGAACAAGCGGAGCCTCGCCTATGTCGGCAACGTCGTTCACGCTATTCGCGCCGTGCTCGGCTCGCCTGCCGCTGCGCACGAAACCTTCTTCGTGAGTGATGGCGAAGATGTCTCCACGCCAGAGCTCATTCGTCTCATTGCCCGCTCCATCGGCAAGCCTGCCCGCTTGCTCCCTGTCCCCGTCTCGCTCATGCGCGCCGCTGGACGCGTGGGCGATCTGCTCGCCACCGTCGCACCGGTCCCGTTGAGCACACCCGTGCTCGATCGTCTATTGGGATCACTCACCGTCGACTCCTCCAAGCTTCGCCGCATCACCGGTTACGTCCCTCCGTTCTCCGTCGCCGAGGGCATGCACATCACCGGACAGTGGTACCGCACTGAGAGAACCTGAATGATCCACCCGACAATCGTTCTATGGTCGGCCATCGCGATCAGTCTGGTATTGGGCGTCGTGCTCACCGGCTGGGTCCGCCGCTACGCGCTCGCGCGCTCGATCATCGACGTCCCGAACCATCGCAGCTCGCACACCGTCGCCACGCCGCGCGGCGGTGGGATGGCCATCGTGCTGTGCTACGTCGCGGGCATCGTCGCGCTCTGGGTGCTCGGCCTGCTGCCGCTCCACATCGCCATGGCGCTGCTCGGTGCCGTTGCCATCGCGCTGGTCGGGTGGCGCGACGATCACGGTGAGCTGTCGCCGCTCGTCAGGCTCATCGTGCAGCTCGCCGCCAGCGTGTGGGCGGTCGCGTGGCTGCATGGATTCCCCGTCATCTCGCTGGGGCACTCGACGGCACACGTCGGCCTGTGGGGGAGCGCGCTTGCGGTGCTCGCGCTCGTGTGGCTCACCAATCTCTACAACTTCATGGATGGCATCGACGGCATCGCGGGGAGCGAGGCCGTCCTTGTGGGCAGCGCGATCGCGGTGATCCTCTGGCGCGCCGGGGCGCCGGGGCTCGCCATCGCCAGCGCGGTCCTCGCCGCGGCCGCGCTCGGGTTCCTGTTCTGGAACTGGCCGCCGGCAAGGATCTTCATGGGCGACGTGGGGAGCGGGACCGTCGGCTTCGCGTTCGGCACCATCGCGCTCTCCGCGCAGCGCACGGCGGCCGTGCCGGCACTCATTCTCCTGCTGCCGCTCGGCGTATTCATCGGCGACGCGACGTTCACGGTCGTGCGGCGCGCGCTGCGGCGCGAGCGCCTGTACGCGGCGCACCGGTCGCACATTTACCAGCAGCTCGTGCAGCTCGGCTGGGAGCACGAGCGCGTGACGACCGCCGTGAGCGTGTTGACGCTCGGCGTGAGCGCGCTCGCGGGGATCGCACTGCTGTATCCCGCGCTCGCGGCGGCGAGCATCCTCGGCGCTATCGTGCTGCTCGTGGCGAGCGGGTGGGTGCTCGTGCGGGTCGCATCCAGGGGCGTCGTGACCGACGAGCGGCCGATGGAGGCGCGGGTTGCACGGTCGGACGCGCGGCACGTCTCGGCGAACATGATGAATTCTTCACAAAACGAGACATTTTCAGCGACCGAGACTGCTGCGCCGACTCCGGACGGCGTGCCCGTGAGTGCCCCGCCCGACGATGATGGCGGCGACCTCACCGTGATGATGCGCCGCCAGGCGTAGCGTGCTTCCCATCACCCCCCTCCTTGTTATATTGCTGCCGACCCCTATACGTCGCTCGTCCCACCGACGCCAGCGTCGTGGCGGCCGGCATCGACTTGTCACACGGCGCGTAACGCACGTTCCCGGCGTTCGTCAATAGATACGTCGACGCTCCACCACCTTCCATCCCACGGTCACCTCGAGTCGTTCGAACCCGATGGCGCACCGGCGCGGAGCAGTACCTCTCCCATGTCTCACCATCGCAGATCCTCCCGATCCCTGGCGTGCGCGGTGCTCGCGCTGCTCACGCTCACCTCGGCGTGCGCCTCATCCGGCTCGCTGAGCACACTGAACTTTGCCGCCACAGATGCCTCGACCGCCATGCTCCGCCCTGGCGACAAGGTGCAGATCACCGTGTGGCGACAGCCGGACTACTCCGGCGAGTTTGCGGTGGCCGCCGACAGCACGATCAGTCATCCGCTCTATCAGGATGTGAAGGTGGCGGGCGTTCCGGTGGCGGTGGCCGAGCAGCGCATCCGCACCTTCCTCGCGCGCTACGAGACGAACCCGCAGGTGGTGGTGGAGCCGCTCTTCAGCGTGGCCGTGGGCGGCGAGGTGCGGAAGCCCGATCTGTATCAGCTCCCGCCGCAGACCACGCTGTCGCAGGCGATCGCGCAGGCGGGTGGTCCCACGGAGACGGGGCAGCTCAACAAGGTGAAGCTCGCTCGCGGTGGTCAGGAGGTGACGGTGAACCTCTCCGCCGCCAACGCGGAGTGGGCGAACGTCCCCGTCCGCTCGGGCGACGTGATCATCGTCGGCAAGAAGCACGACATTCTTCGTGAGTATATCGGTCCGTTCGCGAGTATGGTGGCGGCGGCGGCTTCGGTGGTGTACGCGATCAGGCGCTGAGATTCTCCATGTCGAACTTCCTTCCCCCCCCTTCCAACAACCACAACGACCAACATCCGCTGGTCCCATACTCGGGCCAGCCGCCCGCCGCGCACATGGCGCCCGCTGACGCCGAGGCGGACGATGCGCTCGACGAGATCGACCTGAAGGAAGTGCTCGGCGTGCTGCGCCGGCATGTGAAGCTCATCGCGGCGGTCACGATTCTCGCGGGGGCGGCCGCGGGGTACATCGCACACCGCTCTCGCCCCGACTTCCAGGCGGGCGCCGTGATCCGGCTGGTGGACCAGAAGCAGGCGCTCACGAGCGGGCTCGACGATCAGAACGCGTTGAGCGCGATGACCGGCATGGGCTCGTTCGTGGACCCGGTACTCTCGCAGCTCCAAGTGCTGAAGAGCCGCGACGTCGCGTCGCAGGTGGTGGACCGGCATCCGATCGGGTTGCGCTTCGTGCCGCGCGACTTTCCGGCGAGCATCCTGCGCGATGCGCACGTCCCGGCGCAGGCACCGGGCGATACGCTGCAGCTCGAGTTCGGCGACAGCGCGGTGACGGTGACGGGGCGTGGCGGTGAGCGGCACGCGGCGTACGGCGCGCCCATCGACATCGACGACGTGCACTTCGCGGTGGCCCATGCGCCGCCGAAGGGGAACGACGGAACGCTCGTCATCGTACCGCGCCATAAAGCCATCGACCAGCTGCAGCTCGACCTTGGCGCGAGCGCGCGCAAGAATACCGACGTCATCGACGTGTCCTACACCGCGCACGATCCGCTCGTCGCGCAGCAGGTGGTGAATACGACGGTGGATGTGTTCCAGGGTGTGAGCGCGAGCACGTCGCAGCAGCAGTCGAAGCGGCGGCGCGAGTTCGTGCAGGCGCAGCTCGAGCAGACGGATTCGATTCTCACCGCGGCGCAGCGCACGCTGAGCGACTTCCAGACCAACAAGAAGGTGTTCGGCACGCCGGACATGGTGGCCGCCGAACAGACGGCGTTGCTGCAGCTCGACATGCAGCGCGAGCAGATGAACGCCGACCGGCAGATGTACGAGTCGCTGCTCAAGGGGATCACGCACGACGGCGGGGTGGTGAGCACCGAGAAGCTGCAGGCGCTCGTCTCGTCGGGGGACATCGCGCAGAACCCGGTGATCACGCAGCTGTACACGCAGCTCGTGAAGTACGAGGGGATCCGCGACTCGATTGCGACCGGGACGTGGGGGAGTGCGAAGACGAACCCCGATGTCGAGCGGATCAACATGCTCATCGACTCGGCGCAGGCCAGTCTGGTGAGCGCGGCGCAGAGCCACATCGACGCGTTGAGCGCGCGCATCGCGGCGCTCGATGAGCTGAAGCAGCGCAACGTGGATCAGATCGCGCAGATGCCGGCGACGGCGGCGGCGGAGGCGCGGCTCGCGCAGCGGGTGGAGGCCACGCGCAAGGTGGCCGACCAGCTGCGCGAGGAGTACCAGAAGGCGCGCATTGCCGAGGCGGTGGATGCGGGGCAGGTGGAGATCATCGACCTCGCCGTGGTGCCGGACCTTCCGATCGGGCACGGGCCCATCTTCAAGATCGCGCTCGGGCTGATGGTGGGGCTCATGCTCGGTGCGGGCGGGGCGTTCCTGAAGGAGCACCTGAACAGCGCGATCCGCCGTCGTGACGAGATCGAGAAGGTGCTGCAGATTCCGGGGCTCGCGATCATCCCGCAGATCGCGGGGTCGGCGAACGCGAACCGGCTGCGGCTCGCGGGGGTGAACATGCCGCGGCTGCGCGCGAAGACGAACGGCAACGGCAACTCGCGCAACGGGTACACGCTGGTCACCGTCACCGACGATCGCTCGAGCAGCGCCGAGGCGTTCCGCACGCTGCGCACGAACCTGATCTTCTCGCAGGCGGTGCAGACGCTGCACACGATCGTCGTCACGAGCCCGCAGCCCGGCGACGGGAAGACGACGACGTCATCGAACCTGTCGGTGACGTTCGCGCAGCAGGGGATGCGCGTGATTCTCGTGGACTGCGACCTGCGGCGCGCGCGGCTGCACAACGTCTTCCACGTGACGCGCGAGCCGGGGCTGTCGCAGTATCTGCTCGGTCAGTGCAGTCTGGAGGACGCGGTGCGCCCCACGGTGGTGGACGGGCTCACCTTCATGCCCGCCGGCGCGCTGCCGCCGAACCCCGCCGAGCTGCTCGGCGGTCCGCAGATGCGGAGCGCGCTCGATGTGCTGCGGCAGTCGTACGACGTGGTGATCCTGGACAGCGCGCCGGTACACGTGGGCGCCGACACGCTCGTGCTCGGTACGATGGCGGACGGAGTGATTCTCGTGCTGCGCGCCGGTCAGACGGATCTCGGCGCCGCGCAGGACGCGCTGCAGCGGCTGAAGATGGTGAAGGCGCGCGTGGTGGGTGCGGTGCTCAATGACCCCGACCAGAAGGTGCCGCAGTACGGCGGGGTGTACTACTACGATTACTACGGGGACGAGACGAAGAAGAAGTAAGAGACTCGTCCGCACGGCGTCTCACCACAGAGACACAGAGGGCACGGAGAACTGCTGAGTACAGTTCTCCGTGCCCTCTGTGTCTCTGTGGTGCTTTCACGAGCGCCGCGTCGTCACCGTCGCACCACGTTCACGATCGACGCGATGGAGCCGCCGATGGCGATGGCGGGGAGGAAGAGGTCGCGCCAGAAGCTCCCCTTGCGCGCGACGAGGATCTGGTCGCCCGATTGGATGGGTGTGTTCGCCCACGTACCATCGGCGCGCGTGAGGTCGGCCGTGTACTCGTGGCCGGCGCGGAGGATGCGCACCTTGTCGAGCCGGCCGTCCTGCGTGGCACCGCCGGCCTGGGCGACGGCTTGCGAGATGGTCGTCTCGGTGGGGAGCGAGTAGAGGTTCGGGAGTCGCACCTCGCCGCCGACGGTCACGCGGAAGAGCGGGACGACGACGAGCTGCGGATCTTCCTGATAGTGACTCAGGAATTTCTGCAGTCGTTGCACGACCTCGCCGAGCGGGAGGCCGGCGACGGGGACGCTCTGGTAGAGCGGGTGCTGCAGCGTGCCGGTGGCGCCGACGATGAAGTCGCCGCTCATCTCCGGACTTCGCCACACGGTGACCTTCACCATGTCGCCGGGGTGGAGCACGGCGGCATCGGCGGCGCGGAGCGCCGTGGTGCTGTCGTGCGATGGCGCAGCGCGGCGCAGCGTGGAGGATGCGTTGCTCTGCGCGAGGGCGGGGCGGGCGGTCATCACCGCAGCCGCCGTCAACCAGGGGAGGACGAAGAAGACTCTCACGAGCCACCACCCGGGATGAAAAGAGGGCCACACTATAGTGCCGGCCGGGAAGCGTGTAAAGTCCGCGATTTTCCCGACGGCACGCGTGCAACACTTTCGCCATTGCACGAGCGTGAGCGTTACCGAGCGGCAGCGAGAGATCCCGGCGCGGGCATCCGAACGGCAGTCCACCACAGAGGCACGCAGGGCACAGAGAACAGCAACGTCGTCTCTGTAGTTCTCCGTGTCTCTGTGTCTCTGTGGTGCATGGCCGTTGCGGCGGACCGCTCGAGATTCCTCGCTGCGCTCGGAATGACAAGCGCTCGGAATGACGAGCGCGGACGCGTGCGCACAACGAGTGCCGTTGCTGATGCCGAGCGTCAGATGCGCTGTGGGGGAAAGTCCCACTTGCGCGGGAAAACGGATGCGTGCATCATGGGGCCCCTCGATGCGGCGGAGCATGGAGGTCGGTGCATCATCACCGCGTGCTCCGTCATCGAGCGACGCGCCGCCATCGTCATCCCACGACGATAGCGACTCCCGTAGGGGAGGGCGTGTATCTGTTGCTGGGTCGGTGCTGTTCATGCCTGCCAGTCGCGTGGTAGGAAATGCGAACCGCCCGCACACCGTCGCCACCGCGACGGCCTACGCGCTGCGCGCGCTCCGCAGTCACCCGTGGCTCGCCGCGGCATTCCTCACCACGACGCTCGCGCAGGGTGCGCTCCAAGGGCTGCTCGTCTGGGCGCTGCGCGAAGTGCTGCTCGCCTTCGGGCACCGCGCCACCGAGAGCACCGCCGCGATCCTCGTGATGAGCGCGGCGCTCATCTTCGCCATCTGGGTCGCACGCGCGGCGTGCACCGCCATCGCCGAGATCTGCGCGGCTCGCCTGGCGCACGGCGCCGAGGTGGATGCGATGGCGCGCATCCTCGAGAAGCTGCTCACGCTCTCGGTGCGCTTCTTCGACAAGAGCAGTCAGGGCGATCTCGTGATGGCCACCTACTCGGATGCGCAGCACATCCGGCTGGTGACGCTGAACGTGGGGAACGTGGTGCTGCACGTGACGCGGCTCATGGGGCTCGCGGCGGTCGCGTGGCTCATGAGCCCGAAGCTCGCGCTGGTGGGGCTCATCGCCGTGCCGCTGGGTGCGTGGCCGGCGATGCTGCTCGGGAAGCGCGTGCAGGAGGGCGCGCGGAGCGAGCGGGGCGCGATCCGGAACTTCTACGACAGCTTCCTGCAGGTGTCCACGGGGATCCGGATCATCAAGGTGAACACGGCGGAGTCGCGCGTGCTCGCGCGGGCGCGCGAGGTGGGCGCGAAGCTGTTCGGCTATCTCGTGGCGCAGGCGCAGGCGAAGAGCATCGCGCGCTTTCTGCTCGAGGCGGTGTCGGGGTTCGGGCTCATCGCCATCCTCGTGATCGGCGGGCGCGACGTGGCGGCGGGCACGCTGCAGTGGCAGTCGCTGCTCAGCCTGCTCATCGCGATCATGGGTGTGTACTCGCCCACCGTCGGCATCCTCCTCGTCTACAACGGGCTCCAGACGTCGATCCCGCACCTGGAGCGGATCGAGCGCATCATGTCGCTCACGTCGGACGTGCGCGATCGAACGGACGCGGTGCCGCTGCGGCGCGCGCCCGAGGTGATCGAGCTGCGCGATGTGTCGTTCGCGTACGACGACCAGATGGTGCTCGACGGGATCAGCGCGACGTTCCGGCGCGGGGAGACGATCGGGATCGTCGGCGCTTCGGGCGCGGGGAAGTCCACGCTGATGGCGCTCCTCCTCCGCCTCTACGACCCGACGCGTGGACAGATCCTCCTCGACGGCATCGACCTGCGCGAGCTGCGGCACGCGGACTACCTGCGCGCGTGCGCGATCGTCATGCAGGAGCCGTTTCTCTTCCTCGACACCGTGGCGAACAACATCCGCTCGACGCGGGTGGATGCGCCGATGGCCGACGTGATCGCGGCGGCGCGCGCGGCGAACATCCACGACGAGATCGAGGCCATGGAGCACGGCTACGACACGATGGTCGGACGCGCCGAAGATGCGCGCGGGATCTCCGTGGGGCAGAAGCAGCGCGTCTGCATCGCGTCCGCGCTGCTCAAGAACGCACCGCTGCTCTTCCTCGACGAAGCGACGAGCAACCTGGACTCGGTGTCGGAGCGTGTGCTGCAGTCGGCGATCGAGCGGCTCATGGAAGGACGGACGACGTTCGTCATCGCGCACCGGTTGAGCACGCTGCGCGCGGCGGATCGGATTCTCGTGCTGGAGCAGGGGCGGATGGTGGGGCTGGGGACGCACGAGGAGCTGCTGCGCCGCTGCCCTACGTACCACCGGTTGTGGCGGTACCAGAGCATCGACACGGTGATCGACGAACCGGCCGTCGCCGTCGGCGCCGATTGATCCACCCATCACGACGTCTTGGGACACATCCATGCGCGATCCACTCTTCGACATCGCCGACCGCGTCATCATCCTCACTGGCGCCTGCGGGCTGATCGGCCGCACGCTCGCCGCTCGGCTCGCCGAGCGCGGCGCGCGGATGGTGGTGGCCGATGTCGCGGCCGCGTGTCCCGACGAGCTCGCGTCGCGGCTCGAGGGCGAGGCGATGGGCGTCGCGTGCGACGTGACACGCGCCGACCAGGTGGCGGCGCTCGTCTCGGCGACGGTGGAGCGGTTCGGGCGCGTGGATGTGCTGATCAACAATCATCAGCACAAGCCGCGCGGCTTCACGGACACGCCGGCCGAGGCGTTTCCCGAGGAGCTGTGGGACGCGATCGTGGACGTGAACCTGAAGGGGACGTTCCTCACGTGCCGAGACGTGGGGCGCGTGATGCTGCGGCAGGGGAAGGGGAGCATCATCAACATCGCGTCCACGTACGGTGTGGTGTCGTCGACGCCGGATCTGTACGAAGCGAACAGTCTGGGGAACCCCGTCGCGTACAGCGCGAGCAAGGGTGGGGTGGTGATGCTGACCAAGTATCTGGGGGCCTACTGGGCCGAGCGGGGAGTGCGTGTGAACTGTGTGACTCCGCATGGTGTGTTGAACGGGCACGAGGCGGGGTTCGTGGAGCGGTTCCGCGCGCGGTCGCCGATGCGGCGGCTGATGACGGCGGAGGAAGTGGTGGGTGCGGTGCTCTTTCTCGCGTCGGACGCGTCGTCGTACGCGACGGGGAGTAATCTCCTCATAGAAGGAGGGTGGACGGCGTGGTGAGGTTGTGAGTTCTGGGTTCTGGGTTCTGAGTTGTGAGTTGTGGGTTGTGGGTGGTGGGTTGGGAGTGGTGAGTGGTGAGCAATCGTCCGCGGGTGTAGGTGAGACGATGGGTGTGAATCGTGTTGCGCTGTATACCGCAATGCATCCAGGGGCCGTGCCGTATCTGGGGGCGTGGTGGGCGTCGGTGGCGGGGCAGACGGATGCGGAGTTCGATCTGTGGATCAGCGTGGACGGGCTGCGCATCGAGGACGCGATGTCGGCGATGGGCGCTCGGCCGCGGGCGATCTGGATGCGCGCGCCGGCGGGGGCGTCGCCCACGGCCATCCGCGCGCACGCGATCGAGATGATGGCGGGGGAGTACGACGCGATCGTCTTCGTGGACAGCGACGACGTGCTGCACCCCACGCGCATCGCGGCGGCGCGCGAGGCGCTGGCGGAGCACGACGTGGCGGCGTGCGCGCTGCGCATCATCGACGCCGAGGGGCGCGACCTGGCGAGGACGTTCGGGCCGGAGAGTACGCACGACGCGAGCGCGCTGCTCCCGCGCTACAACGTGTTCGGGCTGTCGAACAGCGCGTACCGGAGCGACGTGCTGCGGCGGTGTCTCCCCATCCCGCCCGCGTGCGTGGCGTCCGACTGGCTGATGGCGACGCGCGCGTGGGCGATGGGGGCGGCGCTCGCGTTCGACGCGACGCCGCGCATGAGCTACCGGCAGTACGGGAGCAACACGGCGCGCGTCATCCCGCCCTTCACGCACGAGCACGTGCGCGCGGCCACGGAGTGCGTGGCTGCGCACTACCGCTACGTGCTGGAGAGCGGGTGGTCGCTCCCCGAAGGCGTGCGGCGCGAGCTGCGCTCGGCGCGCGCGCGGGTGGAGTGTTTTCGCCAGGCGATCACGACGCGCGAGCGGACGCTCGATGCGTACGTCGAAGCCCTCAACGCGCTCACGCCGCGCTACGTGTGGTGGTGGTGCGTGGCGCACCCGGAGCTCGAGGCGCTATGGACATCCTGACCATTGCCGGGCGGCGGATCGGGCCCGACGAGCCGCCGTACATCGTGGCCGAGATCGGCGCGAACCACAACGGGGACATGGAGCTGTGTCGCGCGCTCATCGATGCGGCGCGGGAGAGCGGCGCGGACGCGGTGAAGTTCCAATCGTGGTCCAAGCGCTCGCTCATCTCGAGCGGTGAGTATGCGCGCAACACGCGCTACCGCGCCGGGAACGGCGGAGAGCCGACGCTCGAGCAGCAGGTGGAGCGCTACCAGCTCTCGGCGGATGCACACCGGGAGATTGCCGACTACTGCAGCGCGCGCGGGATCGTGTTCTTCTCGAGCTGCTTCTCGCGCGCGGAGGTGGAGCTGCTCGAGTCGCTCGACGCGCCCGCGTACAAGATCGCGTCGATGGACGTGAACCACCTGCCACTGCTCGAGATCGTGGCGCGCACCGGGAAGCCGGTGCTCCTCTCGGCGGGGATGGCGACGCTCGGCGAAGTAGAGCGCGCGCTCGCGACGCTCCGGTGCAACGGCGCGGGACCGGTGGCGCTGCTGCACTGTCTCTCCGTCTATCCGTGTCCGCCGGAGCTCGTGAACCTGCGCATGCTGGGCACGTGGCGGCGCGCGTTCGACGTGACCGTGGGCTACAGCGACCACACGCTGGGCCCCGCGGTGTCGCTCGCCGCGGTGGCGCTCGGCGCGTGCGTGATCGAGAAGCACTTCACGCTCGACAAGACGCTCCCAGGATGGGATCACGCGATCTCCGCCGACGCCGCGGAGATGCGCGCGCTGGTGGAGGGATGCCGAGCGGTGCACGCGGCGCTGGGGAGCGCGGCGCGCGTGGTGGGCGAGGCGGAAATCGAAAAGCGGAAGACGTTCCGGCGGCGGATGGTGGCCGCGCGCGCGATGCGCTCGGGCGAGCGGCTCACGCCGGCGGACGTGGAGTTCAAGCGTCCCGGGAACGGCATTCAACCGGACGAGCTGTCGTACGTGATCGGCCGCGCCATCGCACGCGACGTGGCGGCCGATGAGGAGCTGGCATGGACGGACTTGATGTAGTGACCGCGCGCGCGCTGCGCATCGTACTGATGGGCGACGGCGCGTGGGCGGCAGAGAGTCTGCGCCGGCTGCGCGGCGGACCGCACACGGTGGCGGGGGTCGTGGTGCGCGCGCGGCCGTCGGACGAGACGCTGAGCGCGGCGGCGCGGTGCGCGGGGATCCCCGTGCTGCAGCCCGCGGACATCAACGCGGACGAGTCGGTGCGCGCGATCGCCGAGCTGCGCCCCGATCTGCTGCTGTCGATCGCGTACAACCAGATCCTGCGACGCACGGTGCTCGACATCGCGATGCTCGGGTGCGTGAACGTGCACGCGGGGAAGCTGCCGAGCTACCGCGGCCGGAACGTGATCAACTGGGCGATCATCAACGGCGAGCCGGAGATCGGGATCACGACGCATCTCGTGGACGAGGGGATCGACACGGGGGACATCCTCGTGCAGCGCATGCTCCCCATCGCGTGGACGGACACGTACGGCCACGTGCTCGCGCGCGTGGTGCGCGCGCTTCCCGATCTCGTGATGGAGACGGTGGACCAGCTCGCGCGCGGGCAGGCGGAGCCGCGGCGGCAGTCGCACTTGCCGGGCACGTACTTCAGCGAGCGGCGCGAGGGGGACGAGTGGCTCGACTGGTCCGCTCCGAGTGCCGTGCTCCACAACTTCGTGCGCGGGATCAGCCGGCCGGGTCCGGGCGCGCGCACGATGCTCGGCGACGAGCCGGTCATCATCTGGCGCGCGTTCTACGATCCGCTGTGGCCGCGCTATCGCGCGACGCCGGGACAGGTGGTGGGGCGCCGCACGGGCGAAGGGGTGCTGGTGAAGACGGGCGACTCGACGCTGCTCGTGCAAGAGGTGCAGGTGGGCGACGAGCGGCCCGTGCTCCCCACGTGGCCCATCGGCACGCGGCTGGGCGCGCGCCCGCTCGCGATGCTGCACGAGCTGCAGGAGCGGGTCGCGCGCCTGGAGGCGGAGCTCGCGCGGCGCGGGGTGCAACGGGTGAACGGGCTCGGACTCGAATGATCTGGAGCATGGCATGAGCACTCACGATCAAGTCGCTACCGAGGCGCCGTACGAGGGTGTCGTGCCGAGCGGCGGTGTCGTCCCGAGCGGCGGTGTCATTCCGAGCGGCGGCCCTGTCATCCCGAGCGGCAGCGAGGGATCTCGCTCGAGGGCCGAGGTTCCTCGCTGCGCTCGGAATGACACCACCGCTCGGGATGACAGGCTCCGTCTGCAGCAGACGCTCATCGCGCCGCGCGTGTCGATTGCCGATGCGCTGCGCCGGTTGAACGATGCGGGTACGGGGATCCTCCTCGTGGCCGGCGACGATCGCAAGCTCATCGGCGTCATCTCGGATGGCGACATTCGGCGGCATCTGCTCGCGGGCGGCTCGCTGGACGAGCCGTGCGGCACGATCGCCACGCGCAGGCCGCTCGTCGCGTCGCCGCGCTACACGCGCGCCGAGGTGCTGTACCTCATGGATCGCGCGCGCGAGTACACGGTGGATCATCTCCCCGTCGTCACCGCCGATGGCGTGATCGTGGGGCTGGTGCTGCGGCGCGATCTCGTAAATGTGGATGGCGACGGACCCGGCGTGAGCGCCGTGATCATGGCCGGCGGCTCGGGGACGCGGCTCCGTCCGCTCACGGAGCACACGCCCAAGCCCATGCTCCCACTCGGCGATCGGCCGCTGCTCGAGCGCACGGTGGAGCGGCTGCGCAACGCGGGGATCCGGCGCGTGCGGGTGACCACGCACTATCTGGCCGACCACATCACCAACCACTTTGGCGACGGGCGCGCGTTCGGCGTGGACATGCAGTACATCGCCGAGGACCGGCCGCTGGGGACGGCGGGCTCGCTCAAGCGGTTGCCGCCGTCGGACGAGACGATGCTCGTGATGAACGGCGACATCCTGACGACGGTGGACTTCCACGACATGCTCGCGCACCATCGGAAGCACCACGCGGAGGCGACCATCGGCGCGCGGCGGTACGACATGCAGGTGCCGTACGGCGTGCTCGAGTGCAGCGGGATCCAGGTGCGCGCGCTGCGCGAGAAGCCGGTGCACCGCGCGCTGGTGAACGCGGGGATCTATCTGCTCGAGCCGTCGGCGCTCGCGTATGTGCCGGACGGCGAGCGCTTCGACATGACCGATCTCATCCAGCGGCTGCTGGATGCGGGGCGGTGCGTGGTGAGCTTCCTGATCGTGGAGTACTGGCTGGACATCGGACAGCACGCCGACTACCAGCGGGCGCAGGACGACGTGCGACAGGCGAGGGTGTGAGCGATGCGGATACTCGTCACTGGCGGCGCGGGGTACGTGGGCTCGACACTGGTGCCGCACCTCTTGAGCGATGGGCATCGCGTGCGCGTGCTCGACACGCTCGCGCACGGCGGACAGTCGCTGCTCGGCGCGTGGGCGCATCCGGGGTTCGAGTTCGTGCAGGGCGACGTGCGTAACGCCGAAGTGGTGTGCGAGGCACTGGCGAACATCGATGCCGTGGTGCATCTCGCGGCGATCGTCGGCGACCCCGCGTGCGCGCGGGAGCCCGAGCTCGCGCGCGCGGTGAACCTCGACGCATCGCTCGCGCTGCTCGACGCGAGCCGGCGCGCGGGGGTGGGTCGCTTCATCTTCGCCTCGACGTGCAGCAACTACGGGAAGATGCGCGACGACACCGACTACGTGGACGAGCGCTCCACGCTCGCGCCCGTGTCGCTGTACGCCGAGTGCAAGGTGGCGGTGGAGCGCGCGATGCTCGACGAGGCGCGCGACGGGATGGTGGTGACGCCGCTGCGCTTCGCGACGGTGTACGGCGTGTCGCCGCGCATGCGCTTCGATCTCACCGTGAACGAGTTCACGGCGGCGATGGTGCGGCGCGATCCGCTGGTGGTGTTCGGCGAGCGGTTCTGGCGCCCGTACGTGCACGTGCGCGACGTGGCGCGCGCGGTGGCGGCCGTGCTCGCGGCGCCGGCGGAGGTGGTGAATGGGCAGGTGTTCAACGTGGGGTCCACCGAGGAGAACTATCAGAAGCAGCAGCTCGTGGAGCTCATCCGCCCGCTCGCGCCCGCGGCGACGGTGGAGTTCGTGCACAAGGCGGAGGACCCGCGCGACTATCGTGTGTCGTTCGCGAAGATCGAGCGCACGTTGCGCTTTCACACGACACGGACCGTGCCCGACGGCATCCAGGAGATCGCCCAGCTGGTCCGCGCCGGCATCATCGAGGACGTGAAGGATGTTCGATATCGCAACTGACGCGCAGGGCGTCCTCACGCGCCCCGTGCAGCCGGCGGTGCCGCTGTGCGAGCCGGCGATCCGCGGGAACGCGTGGGACTACGTGAAGGATTGCCTCGACACGGGCTGGGTGTCGTCGGTGGGCGCGTACGTGGACCGCTTCGAGCGCGAGGTGGCCGACGCGGTGGGGACCGCGTATGCGGTGGCGACGATGAACGGCACGGCCGCGCTGCACACGGCGCTGCTCGTGGCGGGCGTGGAGCCCGATGACGAAGTGCTCGTCTCGACGCTCACCTTCATCGCGCCCGCGAACGCGATCCGCTACGCGGGTGCGTGGCCGGTGTTCATCGACGCCGAGCCCGAGCACGCGCAGATGGACGTCGGGCGCGCGATCGACTTCCTCAATATGGAATGCGTGTGGCGGCACGGCGCGCTCTACGACCGGCGCACGGGACGGTGCGTGCGCGCGGTGATCCCCGTGCACATCCTGGGGCACCCCGTGGATCTGGACCCGCTGCTCGAGGCGGCACGCGGCTACGGGCTCGCGGTCATCGAGGATGCCACGGAAAGTCTGGGCGCGCGCTACCGCGCGCGTCGCGTGGGCGCGCTGGGCGACATCGGGTGCTTCAGCTTCAACGGGAACAAGCTCATCACCACGGGCGGCGGCGGGATGCTCGTCACCGACGATGACGACCGCGCGCGGATGGCGCGCTACCTCACCACGCAGGCGAAGGACGATCCGGTGGAGTTCGTGCACGGGTGCGTGGGGTTCAACTATCGCCTCACGAATCTCCAGGCGGCGCTCGGCGTGTCGCAGATGGAGCAGCTCGCGGCGTTCCTCGCCGCGAAGCATCGCATCGCCGCCACGTACGACGCGGCGCTCGCCGATGTGCCGGGGATCACACCGCTGCCCGAGGCGCCGTGGGCCGCGAGCGCGAAGTGGATGTACGCGGTGCTCGTGGACGCCGAGCGGTTCGGGATGAGCTCGCGTGAGCTGCTGCGCGCTCTCGCCGACTGGCAGATTCAGACGCGACCGCTGTGGCAGCCGCTGCATCGCTCGCTCGCGCACCGCGATGCGCGGCCCATGCCGTGCCCCGTGGCCGAGCGGCTGCATCGCGATGCGCTCTGTCTGCCGTGCTCGGTGGGACTCACCGCGGAGCAGCAGTCGCGCGTGATCGCCGCGGTGCGCGAGGCGTACGAAGCGCACGATGCACACGAGGCGCGTGGCACGACCGGCACGCATGCCGGTACGCAGGGAACACGGGACGGTTCGCGATGACACGTCGGCACGTCGTGGTCGTGGGCGGCGGGTTGGTGGGGTTGGCCACCGCCTACGCCGCCGTGCGCGCCTGGCCCGACGGCACGGCGACCGTGCTGGAGAAGGAGCCGGGCGTCGCGCGGCATCAGAGTACGCACAACAGCGGCGTGCTGCACGCGGGGCTCTCGTACGCGCCGGGCTCGCTCAAGGCGCGGCTCGCGACGTCGGGGATCGCGCGGATGGTCGCGTTCTGCGAGGCGCACGACATCCCGCACGAGATCTGTGGCAAGGTGGTGGTGGCGGCGACGGCGGAGGAGGTGCCGAGGCTGCGCGCGATGATGGAGCGCGGCCAGCGCAACGGACTCGAGGGACTCGCGTGGCTCTCGCCCGAGCAGCTGCGCGAGATCGAGCCGCACGTGTCGGGGGTAGCGGCGGTTCGCGTGCCGGCGGAAGGGATCGTGAGCTACGCGCGCGTGGCCGAGACGCTCGCGTCGTGCATCGCGGCGTGCGGCGGACGCGTGATGACGAACGCGGCGGTGTACGGGATCCGGCGGCGCAGGAGCGCGCGTGGTTCGGAGCGCGGCGCCGCGGGGTGGGTGCTGCAGACGACCGCCGGTGATGTGGAGGCCGATCTCCTCATCAACTGCGCGGGGCTGCACAGCGATCGGGTGGCGATGATGGCGGGCGAGCGTCCCGCCGTGCGCGTCGTCCCGTTCCGCGGCGAGTACTACGCGCTGCGCGCGGAGCGGCGGCATCTCGTTCGGCACCTCGTGTATCCGGTGCCGGACCCCGCGTTCCCGTTTCTCGGTGTGCACTTCACGCGCCTCGTGGATGGCGGCGTGATCGCGGGGCCGAGCGCGATGCTCGCGCTCGCGCGCGAAGGATATCGGGCGTCGACGATGGCGCTGCGCGATGTGGCGGAGACGTGCGCGTTCAGCGGTGTGTGGCGCTTCATGGCGCGGTATCCGGCGATGTGCTGGACCGAGCTGCGGCAGTCGATGAGCCGCGAGCTGTTCGCGGCCGCGCTGCGCCGCCTCGTGCCGGAACTGCGCACCGACGATCTCACCCCGGCTGTCGCAGGGGTTCGTGCCCAGGCGATGCGGCCGACGGGCGAGCTCGTTCAGGACTTCGAGCTCCTGGAGCGCCCCGGCGCGCTCCACGTCATCAACGCGCCGAGCCCCGGTGCCACGGCCTCGCTCGCGATCGGCGGCGAGATCGTGCGCCGGCTCTCGACACAACTCGACTGACGCGCCGGCATTTCGAATGTGATGCAGCGAGCCGTCAGCAGGACCACAGCGGCCAGCAGCATGGCAGGAGCGCCGCATGAAGGCGACGCGCACGACACAACAGCAGCTCTGGATGGATGCGAGCCAGTTCCCGTACCACGAACGTCAGCTCGCCACGCCCTACCGCAGCACCGTGCACCTCGGGCGGTTCATGCGCTCACTGCCGTTGCGCGGCGGGCAGGCGCTCGACGTGGGGTGCGGCGCGGGCGCCAACATGCTCTACCTGAGCGAGCATCTGCCGGGATTCGAGTGGACCGGCCTGGACATCGTGGGCGGCGCGCTCTTCGACATGGGCCGCATGCGCTTCGCCGCGCGCGGCCGTGAGGCGACGTTCGTGCAGGGCGACCTGTACAAGCTGGGGCGCATCTTCCCGGACGGCTTCGAGCTCGTGCTCAGCACGCAGACGTTGTCGTGGCTCCCCGAGTGGGAGCCGGCGCTGGATCAGATGCTCGACGTCACCCGCGGCTGGCTCGTGCTGAGCTCGCTGTTCACCGACTTCGACGTCGATGTGCAGAGCGAGGTGAAGGACCACACCACCTCGGTGGAGCTCGCGCCGTACTACGTCCACGTGTTCAGCCTGCGGCGGTTCGAGGAGCGCTGCCGCGCGCGCGGATGCCAGGACTTCATCGCGCGCGACTTCGACATCGATGCCGATCTCCCGGTGCCCGCGAACGGCGGACTCGGAACCTACACGCGCCAGCTGCGCGAGGGGCGCCGCCTGCAGTTCACCGGTCCGCTGTATCAACCGTGGAAGTTCGTGGCCGTGCGCATGGGAGGATGACGCGATGGCGACTGGATCCCTCACGATCGCGCTCGCGCAGATGAGCGTGGTGCGCGGACACGTCCGCGCGAATCTCGAGACCGCGTCGCGCATGATTCGCGAGGCGGCCGCGCGCGGCGCGGAGCTCGTGCTGCTCCCCGAGCTGTGGTCCACGGGGTACGACCTCGCGCGCAGCAGCGCGCACGCGCGCATCACGCGCACCGAGGTGCTCCCCGCGCTCGGCGCGCTCGGCCGCGAGCTCGGCGTCTTCATCGCCGGCTCCGTGCTGCTCGACGACGGCGACGAGCGCGTGTTCAACTCGCTGCTCGTGATCGGCCCGACCGGCGTCATCGCCAGTCGGTACGACAAGGTGCACCTGTTCGGCCTCCTGGAAGAGGACCTGTATCTCACGCCGGGGAGCGAGACGGCGACGGTCTCGATGCCGTCGTGCGAGGCGGGGCTGGCCATCTGCTACGACCTGCGCTTCCCGGAGCTGTTCCTCGCGTACGCGCTGGGCGGCGCATCGCTCGTGCTGGTGCCCGCCGAGTGGCCGGCGGTGCGCCGCACGCACTGGCGCACGCTGGTCCGCGCCCGCGCCATCGAGAACGCGTACTACGTGGCCGCGTGCAACTGCGCCGGGATCTCCGGCCCGACGCTGTTCGGCGGCCACTCGCTGGTGGTCGATCCCTGGGGCCAGATCCTGTGCGAGGGCAGCGAGGACGACGAGCTGCTCATCGCGACGATCGAGCGGGCCCGCGTGCGCGCGGCGCGCAGCACCATCCCCGCGCTCGCCGACCGCCGGCCCGATGTGTACGCCCCATCTCTTTCCATGATGAGTGTGCCATGACTTCCACCTTGACCCCCGACGCGATGTCATCGCCCGCGACGACCAGCCCCGAGCCGCAGAGCGCCGACTGGATGGTCCCCTCGGGACCCGTTCGGAACTTCCTGCACAGCGAGACGATCAACCCGATCTTCCACACGCTGGTGCCCGGCGGCAGCCACACGTACAGCAAGGGCGAGGATCAGTTTCCGGCGCGCTCGCCGAAGATCATCGCGTGCGCGCAGGGCGCGTACTGCTGGGACGTGGATGGCAACCGCTTCCTCGACTGGGCAATGGGGAACCGCGTCATCATCCTCGGCCACGCGCACCCGATCGTGAACGAGGCCGTGAAGCGGCAGATCGACCTGGGGCTCAACTTCACGCGCCCCGGGATGCTCGAGTACGAGCTCGCCGAGTATCTGGTGGATCTGCTGCCGGTGGCGGAGATGGTGAAGTTCGGGAAGAACGGGTCGGACGTGACGACGGCCGCCATCAAGCTCGCGCGCGCCTCCACCGGTCGGAAGTACATCGCCTGCTGCGCCGATCATCCGTTCTTCAGCATCCACGACTGGTTCATCGGCTCGACGCCCATGCACGCGGGCGTCCCCGACGAGGTGCGCTCGCTCACACTCCGCTTCGCCTACAACGACATGGCGGGACTCGAGAAGCTGTTCGCCGAGCATCCGGGAGAGATCGCGGCGGTGATCCTCGAGCCCGTGAAGAACGACGCGCCGCGCGATGACTTTCTGCAGCGGCTGCGCGCGCTCACGCAGCGCGAGGGGACGGTGCTCATCTTCGACGAGATGATCAGCGGCGTGCGCTTCGACCTGCGCGGGGCGCACCACCTGTGGGGCGTGTACCCCGATCTGGCGTGCTTCGGCAAGGCGATGAGCAACGGCTACTCGTTCTCGCTCCTCGCCGGGAAGCGCGAGCTGATGGAGCTCGGCGGGCTGCGGCACGACAAGCGGCGCGTGTTCCTGCTCTCGCAGACGCACAGCTCGGAGACGGTGGGGCTGGCCGCGTGCCGCGCCACGCTGCAGGAGTGCCAGCGCATCGACATCAACCAGCACATCTGGACGATGGGCGGGAAGCTGGTGGCGGGCGTGCGCGCGGCCGCGGAGCGCGAAGGGGTGGGCGCGCACGTGCGCATCATCGGCTTCGACTGCAACCCGCAGATCCTCTGCACGCACGAGGACGGCACGGTGTGGCCCGAGTTGCAGACGCTCTTCCACGAGGAAGTGCTCTCGTGGGGCGTGCTCATCCCGTGGATCAGCATCACGGCCGCGCACGGCGACGACGAGCTGGCGATGACGCTGCAGGCGGTGGAGCACGGCGCGCACCGTGTGCGACGAGCGCTGGAGACGGGGACCGTGGACACGAGCTTCAGCGGGAACGCGGTGCGCCCCGTGTTCCGGACGTACAACCGGTGCCGGCAGAGCCGGTGCGGGCGGCTGCACGCCGATGCACCGCGGCTCGCCTGCTGCACGGAGCCGTGCGACCCCACGTGCGCGGCCGAGAGCGCGCCGCCGGATCGCCGGTCGGGGCCGGCGGCGCCATGATCGGCGCCATCGTGCAGGCGCGCATGGGCTCGACGCGCCTCCCGGGGAAGGTGATGCGCGAAGCGGCCGGCCAGCCGATGCTCGGCCATCTGCTCGAGCGGCTCGAGCACGCGCGGACGGTGCAGACGATCGTCGTGGCGACATCCACCGATCCCCGCGACGATCCGATCGCGCGCTTCTGCGAGGCCCGCGGCACGCTCGTGTCCCGCGGGAGCGAGACGGACGTGCTCGACCGCTACTACCAGGCGGCGTGGCGGCACGCGTGCAGCACGGTGGTGCGCATCACCGCCGACTGCCCGCTCCTCGACCCGGCGATCGTCGATCGGCTGGTGCGCGAATTCGTAGCGCATCGCGACCAATACGACCTGGTGACGAACCGGCACCCGCTCACCTTCCCCGACGGGCTCGATCTCGATGTGTTCTCGCTGCGCGCGCTCGCGCACGCGTGGCGGCACGCGCGCGCGCCGCACCAGCGCGAGCACGTGGTGCCCTTCTTCTGGGAGTCGGGAATGCGCGTGCGCAACATCGTGCACCCGGACGATCTGTTCCAGCGCCACCGCTGGACGCTCGACTATCCGGAGGATTTCGCGCTCATCGCGCGCCTGCTCGAGGCGCTGTACGAGCCGGAGCGCGTCGTCGGCATGGAGGAGATTCTCGCGTATCTGGACGATCACCCGGAGCTGTGCGCGCTCAACGCGATGTACCTGCCCGCGGCGATCGAGCGACAGGCGCCGGTGGAGACAATGGCGGCGGTGGCGGGCGATTCTGGACACCGGAGGTGATCTATGGAGGCATCGGAGGCACGCTACACCCGCACCGATCTCACGGCGGCGCTGCGTCAGCTGCGCATTCGCGCCGGCGACACGGTGTTCGTGCACGTCTGTCTGGATGCGCTCGGCGCCGCCGAGGGATGCCTCACCATGGAGTCGCGGTGCGCGATGCTGCTCGCGGCGCTGCTCGACGTGGTGGGGGTGGGCGGCACGCTGCTCGTGCCGACGTATACCTTCTCGTTCTGCCAACAGCAGCCCTTCGACGTGAAGCGCACGCCGACGCCGGGCGGACCGTGGAGCACCTCGGTGGAGTTCCTCGAGTACTTCCGCCGACTGCCGGGCGTCGTGCGGTCGCGTGATCCCATCCACTCGGTGGCGGGGTTCGGTCCGTTCGCCGAGGAGCTGCTCGCCGATGTCCCGCCCACCTGCTTCGGGGCGGGGAGCGTGTTCGATCGGCTGCGCCAGGTGGGCGGGAAGATCTGCGTGATCGGCGCCGGACTGGGCGAAGCGACGTTCATGCACCACGTCGAGGAGATGGTCGGCGTGCCCTTCCGCTACCGCAAGCTGTTCACGGGCACCATTCGTGACGGTGATGCGACGCGCAAGGCGGGGTGGCTGTACAACGTGCACATCCTGGCCGAGAACGGGACGCCGGATGGACGGCGACTGGAGGCGAAGGCGCGCGCGGCCGGCGTGTGCCGCTCGGTGACGGTGGGGGCGGGGGAGATCCTCGCGGTGGAGAGCCGCGCCTTCTACGATCTCACCGCGCGCTGTCTGGCCGATGATCCGTGGCTCACCGCGGTCGGTCCCGCGGGCGATCCGGTGGCGCTCGAGGATGCGCGCGTGGGGAGCGCGCCCCCCGAGGTGCACCTGCCCAAGGATGCGTCCATCGAGCAGATGGTGACGGCGCTCTGGCACTTGCCGCGCGATCTCGTCTCGGACGGCTACGACGCCGCGCTCGGCGCGCTCGCCACGCAGCTCCCGATGACCATCCACGAGTACCCGACGGGGACGGAAGCCTGGAGCTGGATCGTCCCCGAGAAGTGGACGTGCCACGAGGCGTACCTCGAGACGCTCGACGGCCGCCGGCTCTTCTCGTACGCCGATCACCCGCTGCACGTCGTCTCGTACTCGCTCCCCTTCGAGGGCGAGGTGACGCGCGAGGAGCTGATGAAGCACCTGCACGTGCATCACCAGCTCGCCGACGCGATCCCGTTCATCTTCAAGTACTACGAGCGCGACTGGGGGCTGTGCTGCACGCGCGCCATGCGCGAGACACTCACCGATGAGCGCTACCGCGTGGTGATCCGCACGAGCTCGAGCTACGGCACGCTCAAGGTGGGCGAGGTGGTGGTGCCGGGGCAGAGCGATGAGTCCATCGTGGTGTGCGCGCACCTGTGCCATCCGGCGATGGTCAACGACGATCTCTCGGGCGTGGTGGTGGGGATGGACGCGATGCGCGCGCTCCGGCAGCGGCAGGACCTGCGCTACACATACCGCTTCCTCATCGTCCCCGAGACCATCGGCTCCGTCGCCTGGCTGAGTCATCACGAGGAGCTGATCCCGCGGCTGCGCGGCGGGCTCTTCCTCGAGATGCTCGGCGCCGAGCAGCCGCACGCGCTGCAGCGCTCGATCATGGGCGACACCGAGCTCGACGAGTGCTTCACGCTCGCGCTCGAGGCGCACGATCCCTACGGGTGGGCGGCGCCGTTCTGGAAGGTGATCGGGAACGACGAGCGGCAGTTCAACGCGCCGGGCGTGCGCGTCCCCATGCTCTCACTCACGCGCGTGCTCCCGCTGACCGCGCGCGACTGGCCGTACCGCGGCTACCACTCGAGCGCGGACAACCCGGAGCTCGTCTCCATCCGCCGCCTCGAGGATTCGCGCGACCTCGTGCTGCGCATGCTCGACACGATCGATACCAACGCGACGCCGGTGAACCGGTTCAAGGGCGAGGTGTTCTGCTCGCGCTACGGAATCCACATCGACTGGTGGGAAAACCGCGAGGCGAACCAGGCGTTCTTCGACGTGCTGATGCTCATCGATGGCCGCCGCACGATCGCGCAGATCGCTCGGCAGTGCGGCGTCCCCTTCGAGTCGGCGCGGACGGTGGTGGAGACACTCCGCGCGCACGGACTCGTCGAGCTCGCCTGCGACGAAGGCGCGCGCGCGCCCGCGCGGCCGGTCGCGGCACCGCAGCACGAGGGGATCTCGCTCACACCGAACGTCGCGCACGGCGCGAGCATGGCACACGGCGCGAGCATCACGCACGGCGCGAACCATACGACCGTCGCCGCGTCCGAGGCACGGTAGGGAGGGCGGCATGCACATCGTGCTCGATCCCGGGACCTTCGACTGCAGCAACCTCGGCGACGTGGCGATGCTGCAGGTGGCGGTCGCGCGCGTACACGGCACGTGGCCCGAGGCGACAGTGCACGTGTTCACGCGCGACCCGGGCGCGCTCGCGAAGCACTGCCCGGACGTGGAACCGGTGTCCGACCAGGGGCGCCGGGCGTGGCTCGCCGATCGATTCTTCCTCGGCGGGCTGCACCGCGCGCTCCCGCAATCCGCCTCGCGCCGACTGGTGGCGGCGCGGAACGGCGCGCGCGAGCGATGGCCGCGAGCCGTGGAGCGCGCGATGCTCCTGAAGCTGCGCCTGCGCCCCGCTGGCCGCGAGGCGATGGATGCGTTCCGCGACACGATGCGGCAGGCGGATCTCGTGGCGGTCGCCGGCCAACACGGTCTGGTGGACTGCTTCCGCGCGCACGCGCGCTTCCAGCTCGACACGCTCGAGATGGCGAGCCGGCGCGGCACGCCGATCGCGCTCTTCAGCCAGGCGGTGGGCCCGCTGGATGATCCCGAGCTGCGCGCGCGCGTGCGCACCGTGCTGCGCGAGGCGGTGCTCATCGGGCTGCGGGAGCGGTGCACGAGCGTGCCGGTGCTCGAGTCGCTGGGGATCGCGCCCGAGCGGATGATGGTCACCGGGGACGACGCGGTGGCGCTGGCCTACCACGCGCGGCGTGACTCGCTCGGCGACGCGCTGGGCGTGAGCCTCCGCACCACACCGGTGGCCGGCGTGGAGGACCATGTGATCGATCGGGTGCGCGGCCCCTTGCACGCCTTCGCCCGCGCGCACCGGGTGGAGCTCGTCCCGCTCGCGAGCGCGCATCACGCGGTAGCGCGCGATGGACGCACGCTGCGCGCGCTCCTCCAGGGGTACGACGATCACACCGATGGCGGGGCGCATCTCGACACGACGGACAAGCTCGTCGCCGAGGTGGCGCGCTGTCGCATGGTGGTGGCGGGCGCGTATCACGTCGCCGTGTTCGCGCTCGCGCAGGGGATCCCCGCCGTGTGTCTCACTGAATCGCGATACTACTCGCGCAAGTTCGTCGGGCTCGCCGATCTCTTCGGCGAGGGGTGCCAGACCGTCTCGCTGAGCAGCCCGACGATGGCCGATGAGCTCGCGTGCGCCGTGGAGCGCGCGTGGTCGTGCGCGCCCGCCGTGCGCGAGCCGCTGCGTGCCTCGGCCGAGCGTCAGGTGTCGCTCAGCTGCGCCGCGTACCGGCGCGTGCGCGACCGGCTCGAATCGTGGAGGATGGTGCAATGACGCCGCGTGTCGCTCTGATCGTCGATCATCCGCAGCGCGATCTCGCGGGGCTCGTGCTCACCGCGTTCGAGCTGTGCCAACACGGCGTCACCTGTCATCTGGTGCCGCTCAACGTGCAGGACACGGAGCTCGGCGCGCTCGCGCCGGACTTCGTGCTGCTCAACTACCTGCGGCGCTACAACGAGCCGCTCATCCGGCAGCTCGCGCGCGCGGGCATCGCCTACGGGCTGCTCGACACCGAGGGCGGCGTGTTCCCGAGTCATCGCGAGTACGCCGACATGCTGTGCACCGATCCCGCGATGCTGCACGGCGCGAGCGTCATCTGCATGTGGGGCCCCCGCCTCGCCGAGGCGATGGTGCAGGCCGGCGCGTTCCCGGCGGCGCGCGTGCGCGTGACGGGATGTCCGCGGTTCGATCTGTATGCGCCGATGTGGCGCGGCGTGCTCGAGCCCACTGCCGCGGACACGCGCGACACCGCCCCGCGCATCCTCATCAACACCAACTACTCGGTGGTGAATCCGCGCTTCACGACCACGGAGCAGAACCTCCGCGCGTGCCGCGAGGTGCTCAACTGGTCCGCGGAGACGGTGGCCGACTACACGGGGAAGGAAACCGTGGCGATCCAGGAGACGATCGCCATCGCGCAACAGCTCGCGCGCGACTTCCCGCGGTGCACGGTCGTCGTGCGCCCGCATCCGCACGAGAGCGCGGAACCGTACGAGCGCGCGCTGCGCGGCCTCGCGAACATCGAGTTCAATCTCGCGGGGCAGGTGCAGGAGCAGATCCTGCGCGCGGTGGCGGTGGTGCAGCGCAGCTGTACGACGGCCATCGAGTCCGCGTTGTGCGACGTGCCCACGCTCTCGCCGCGCTGGATCGCGGCCCCGTGGGAGATGCCGATGGCGGAAGCGGTGAGCGTACCGTGCGCGTCGTACGCCGCGATGCGCGCGCGGGTGGAGGAGATGCTCGCGGGGCGCTACGAGCCGTCCGCCGAGCTGCGCGCGGCCACGGAGACTGTGGTGCGCGACTGGTTCCACGCGCGCGATGGGCTCGCCTTCCGGCGCGTGAGCGATGCGGTGCTCGCGGCGCTCGCCGACCGGAACGCGTCGGACGATCGTCACGCGGGGCGCCACGTGAATCCCCGCCGGTGCGCGCGACTGCTGCACGGGCTCGATGGACCCGGCCTTGCGCCGGATGCGATGCAGCGGCGGCGGCACGTGGATGGGCTCTCGCGCCGCGTGCGCTTCGCCTTCCGGCTGTCCCCCGACTGGTCGTTCCGCCACATGCGCGCGGTGCCCTCCGAGCGGTGGGAGCGGAGCGACAAGCGCTTCGGCACGGACGACGTGCGCGCGATCATCGCGCGCATCGAGGGCGTGTTCGCGGCCAACGGATGGCCGGCGGAGCCGGTGTCGGCGGCACTCGGCGCGGGCGGCGCGGGCGGCGAGCGCGGCGGGCGCGGCGGGCGTGGGTACGGGCGCTTCTCGCAGCGCGCGGTGACCATGTGGTGTGCGCAGCGATCGGAGTCGCGCGGCGCGCCGGTACACGCATCACACAGCCGAGTGGCGGCGGCGGCCGGAGGGCGTGCCTCATGATCTCCCTCGTGCTCGTGGGATGCGGGAGCATCGCGAAGCTGGCGCACCTTCCCGCGCTCGCACAGTTGCGCGCGGACGGGCTGGTCGAGATCGCCGGTGTGTGCGATGCGAACGCGAGCGCGGCGCGCGCGGCCGCCGAGCAGTTCGACATCCCGCGGAGCGGCAGCGACTGGGCGCGCATGGTGCGCGAGACGGGCGCGACGGCGGTGTCGATCTGCGTACCCCCGGGTCCCAACGTGCAGCTCGCCATCGACGCGTTGGCGATGGGGCTCCACGTGATGACCGAGAAGCCGCCGGCGCGATCGGAGGTGCAGGCGGCGCGCATGGCCGACGCCGCGCGCGCGCATCCGGAGTGCGTGACGATGGTCGCGTTCAACCGCCGCCACGCGCCGCTCTACACGCGGGCGATCGATGCATCGCGCCGGCTCGGCGCGCCGCACGCGTTTCACGGCCGGTTCACGCGCGCCGCGCTGGGGGGCGAGCCCAGCAACACGGCGGCCGATTGGATCACCTCCGATGGCGCGCACGTGCTCGATCTCGCGCTCGCCACCATGGGCTACCCCGAGCGGATCGCGGTCGCGCGACATCGCAGCGGCGCGGGCCCGGACAACGTGTGGTCGCTGCAGCTGCACGGGGCGACGGGCGCATCGGTGCTCGTCTTCGACTTCGCGGCCGGCCGACGCGTGGAGCGGTTCGAGTGGAGCGGGCCCGGCTACGACGTGGTGCTCGAGCTGCCGCACCGCGCCGAGTGGTCGCAGCGCGGGGCGGATGTGGAGGAGTGGCGCGCGTCGCAGCTCACCGGCACGGAGGACTTCTTCCTCGACTACGGCTTCGTGGACGAGTACCGCCGCTTCGTCGATGCGATCGCCGGCCGCGCGCAACGGCCGGAGACGAGCTTCGCGTACGGCTGGTCGTTCATGCATCTCGTGGACGAGATCCTCGCGTGTCGAGACGGCGAGTCTCGCGAGCTCGCGCCGCCGCGCGCGGAGGTGGCCGGGCGGTCGGTGGCCACGCGCGGCGCGGAGGATGTGGCGGCCGAACGCGGATCGGGCACGGTCGTCGAGCACGCACTGGATGCGATGGGGGCACTCGAGCCTGGCCGCCGCCCCGTCGTGTGCGTCCTGCAGGACGGGAGCGCGCAGGCGCGCTACTTCAACGGCGCGCTGCTCGCGCGCGTGACCGAGCGATGCGAGTGGCGGACGCGCGGAAGCGGCATCGATGACGCCGACGCGATCATCACGGGGTGGGGCGGCGCGCCGCTCACGCGCGAGGTGCTGGAGCGCGCGGCCCATCTCGAGCTCGTGATCGTCATCGGCGCATCCGTGAAGAACGTCGCGCCCGAATATCTGCTCGAGCGCGGTGTGGCGGTGTGCAATACCGCGGACGCGATCGGCGCGAGCGTGGCGGAGCACTGCCTGCTGCTCATGCTCGCCGGCCTGCGCCGCGTGACCGACGTCGATCGGGCCATGCATCGCACGGGCTGGCCGCCGAACGACCAGCGACTGCTCTCCATCAAGACGCTGCGCCGCACCGTGGAGCGCGTGCCGCCGCTGCGCGCAATGAAACCCGTGCTGCGCCCCGCGGCGCGCCGGATCCTCGCGAAGCGCAACGGCGGCGCGGGCGCGGGGAGCCAGTGGAGCGATCTGCGCGGACAGGTCGTGGCGCTCATCGGCTGGGGGCACGTCGCGCGACACGTCGCCGCGCTCCTCCGCCCCTTCGACTGCGAGCTGCTCGTGTGTTCGGACTCCGTGTCCGCGGCCGAGCTCGCGCGCGTCGGCGCGCGGCGCGTGCAGCTGGGCGAAGCGCTCGGCTCGGCGAAGGTCGTCTCGCTGCACAAGGGACTCACCGAGCGCACGCGCGGAATGCTCGGCGCGGCGGAGCTCGCGCTGCTCCAGCCGGGTGCGGTGCTCGTCAACACCGCGCGCGGGGCGCTGGTGGATGAAGCGGCGCTCATCGCGCGCCTCGGGCGCGGCGACATCGTCGCGGCGCTCGACGTCTACCACGAGGAGCCGCTGCGGCGCGGACACGCGTTGCGCCGGCTCCCCAACACGATCCTCACGCCGCACAACGCGAGCACCACGCCGCAATGCCAGCGGCGCGTGGGCGCGCAGGCGTTGGAGATTCTCCTGAACTGGCTGTCGGGACACGCCGTCTCGCGCATCGACACGGAGCGGTTGGTGGCGATGACGTAGCGCGTGGTGCGGAGGTCACTGGCTTGGCGCACGCGCGCGTCGGGTCGAACACATCGAGCACGGTACACGAGGTGATGCATGCCGGCACGATATGTCTCCAAGACGAACGACATCCAGCTGTCCTCGCTCACCGAGGCGCACTTCCTCAGCGCGGCGCTGCGGCACTATCTCGCCGTGTACGCGGCGCGCGCGGCGCACCGAAGGCTGGCGTGGCGCACGCCGTCCGCGGTGCGCCGCATCTACGACCGCCAGCGCGCCGCGCAGCTCGAGCGGGCCGCGCAGCTCTCGTGGGACGAGATGCTGTACGGCGGCGACGACGAGCGCGACGCCGCGCTCATCGACGACCGCATCACGTGGGCGACGCCGCGCGCCGCGCGCGCGCTGAACCTGACGCGCATCCAGGATGCCGTGCGCAGCTACGTGCGCCCCGGCGGAACGGTGATCGAGCTCGGCTGCGGGAGCGGGCGCAACCTGCTGTACGTCAAGCGCATGTTCCCCGACGTGCGGTGCGTGGGGCTCGAGCTCTCCCCGGTGTCGGTGGCGCTGGCGCGCGCGCTGGCCGAGCGCTTTCATCTCGACGTGGAGTTCCACGAGTGCGACGTCACCGGTCAGCTCCCGCCGGGGATTGCGCCAGGAAGCGCCGCCCTCGCGTTCACCGTGCACGCGCTGGAGCAGATCCCGCGGCTGCACGTGGGCGTCGTGCAGCGCATGAGCGAGCTCGCCTCGGGCGGCATCCTGCTGCTGGAGCCCGTGCCGGAGCTGTGGCCGCGCAACGCGCGCGGGATGGTGTCGCGGCTGCGCGTGCGCGCGCTCGACCGGCTGCTCTCGCTCACGCCCGCGCTGCACGCGCTGCAGGACACGGGCACCTGGTCGCTCACGGCCGCGCACCGGCTGCGCACGGCCGCCAATCCGCTGAACGAGACGTGCGAGCTCCGTATGAGCCGCGTCCCGCGCGGCGCCAAGGATGAGCGGGGTGTGCCGGGCGCGCTCGAGCGCGCGGCGCTCCGCCGCATCTCGCACAACGGGAGCACGCCGCCGCACGTGTCCGCGCGGATTCGCGATCTGCGCGCGATCCTCGCGCTGCTGGAGGAGGGCGCATGATCACCGAACGCGAATTGCCGGCGACGGGTGCGCACGGCGCGCAGCTCGATGCGGCGCGCGAGCCATGTGCCCACGTCGATGTGGCGCGCGACGCGCTGCTGTGTGAGGCGCGGGCCATCGAGCGCGCCGCCGAGCGGCTCGATGGCTCGCTCACGCGCGCCGTCCAGCTACTCATCGATCACGACGGCAAGGTGGTGGTCACCGGCGTCGGGAAGTCGGGGCACATCGGCCAGAAGATCGCGTCGACCTTCTGCAGCACGGGGACGCCGTCGGTGTTCCTGCACGCGGGCGAGGCGGCGCACGGCGACCTCGGCGTCTGCGCGCGCGGCGATCCGACCATCCTGATCTCCAAGAGCGGCACGACGCCCGAGCTGCTGCGGCTGCTCCCGATGCTGCGCGATATCGGCGCGCCGCTCATCGCCATCGTCGGCAACCTCGCGTCGCCGCTCGCGCGCCGAGTGGATGTGGTGCTCGATGCGAGCGTCGCGCGCGAAGCGGATGCGCTCGATCTCGCGCCTACCTGCAGCAGCACCGTCGCGCTCGCGCTCGGCGACGCACTCGCGGTGGCGCTCATGCAGGCGCGCCACTTCAGCGATCGCGACTTCGCGCGGAACCACCCCGGCGGGCAGCTCGGGCGCAACCTCTGGCTGCACGTCGCGAGCGTGATGCACCAGGGCGACGCGGTGGCCTGGGTGTCGCCCGACGACTCGCTGCGCGACGTGGTGATCGCGATGACCGAGCATCCGCTGGGCGCCGCGTGCGTGATCGGGCGCGCGGCGCGGCTCGCGGGGATCGTCACCGACGGCGACATCCGCCGCGCGCTGCGGATGCACGAGGACATCCGATCGCTCACCGCGGCCGATGTCATGGTGCGCAACCCGATCACCGTTCGACCAACCGCAACGCTGGGCGAGGCCGCCCGGCAGATGGAGGATCGTCCCTCGCAGATCGCGGTGCTTCCCGTGGTCAGCGAGGATGACCGATGCCTCGGCGTGCTCCGACTGCACGACATCTATCAGGCCAGCATGAGCTGAACGACGTCGCGCACGCGTGCGCGCCGGAGGGATCGCCATGACGATGTTGGACGTCCGCGATCGATCGTGGAGCTGGATCGTCCGCCACGGCCTGCTGCCGGCGGGCGACCGGCTGTACGGACAGCGCATGATGCAGCGGCTCGCGCTGCTGGAGCGCACGCAATGGTGGCCGCCCGAGCGCGTGCACGCGCATCGCGACGCCGCGGTGCGCGCGCTCATCCACACCGCGTACCACGAGGTGCCGTTCTACCGGCGGCTCCTGCGCGAGGCAGGCGTGGAGCCCGCGGACATCACGGGCGCGGCGGATCTCGCTCGGCTGCCGATCGTCACCAAGGACATGATGCGCGCCGCGTACCCGCACGACATGGCGCGGTGCACGGGCTTCCGCGTGTACGAGGTGTGCTCGTCCGGCTCCACGGGCGCCAACTTCTTCGTGCTCGAGGACAGCGAGACCGCGGGATGGTGGCGCGCCTCGCTCCTGCTCGCCTTCGAGTGGGCGGGGTGGCGCATCGGCGAGCCGCACATGCAGACGGGGATGACGCTCCGCCGCACCGACGGACGCGCGCTCAAGGATCTGCTGCTCCGCTGCCACTACGTGTCCGCGTACGATCTCACCGACGCGCACCTCGACGCCGCGCTCGCCGCGCTCGATCGGCACGGGCTCACGCACCTGCGCGGCTATCCGGGGAGCGTGTACCATCTCGCGCGTCGCGCCGTCGAGGCGGGGTGGAACATCCCGCTGCGCTCGGTGGCCACGTGGGGGGACACGCTGTTTCCACACTACCGCGAGACCATCGAGCGCGCATTCGGCGCACGGGTCTTCGATCTCTATGGCATTGGCGAAGGGATGCAGGTGGCCGCGCAGTGCGGGGCGGGGCAGAGCTACCACGTGCACGCGCTCGACGTCGTCGTCGATGTCGTCGATGATGCCGGCGATCCCGTGCCCCCGGGCATCCCGGGACATCTCATTCTCACGCGGCTTCACCCGGGGCCGATGCCGCTCATCCGCTACCGCGTGGGCGACATCGGCGTCGTGCGCGACACGCCGTGCGCGTGCGGCCGAGGGTTCGACGTGCTGGAGAGCGTGCAGGGGCGCGACACCGACATCGTGCTCACGCCGTCGGGGAACCGGCTCATCGTGCACTTCTTCACCGGCGTGCTCGAGCACTTCCCCGAGATCAGCGCCTTCCAGGTGGTGCAGACGGAAGCGGACGCGATCGCGGTGCGCGTGGTGCCGGCCGGTACGTTCGGGGCGGAGACGCGCGAGCGCATCGTCGCGCGCCTGCGCGAGAAGGGCGCGGCCGAGCTGCGCATCGATGTCGAGCCGGTGCCCGAGATCCCCGTCGCGCCGTCGGGCAAGCGGCGCTTCGTGATCAGCGATTACGCCAAGCGACACTACGCGGCCGCGCAGCGCGCGCCGGCCCGCGAGGCGTCACACCACCACCGCACTCCGACCGGGAGGTAATCCATGCGATCGCTCATCACAGGCGGGGCTGGCTTCATCGGATCGCACGTCGCGCAAGAATGTCTCGCGCTCGGCCACGAGGTCGTGGTGCTCGACGATCTCAGCGGCGGCTTCCGCGATCAGGTGCCGGCGGGCGCGCACTTCGTGCAGGGGAGCGTCACGAACCACGCGCTCGTCACGCGGCTCTTCGACGAGTACGAGTTCGACTACGTCTACCACCTGGCCGCCTACGCCGCCGAGGGGCTGTCGCACTTCATCCGCCGCTTCAACTACGCGAACAACCTCATCGGGAGCGTGACGCTCATCAACGAGGCGGTGCGGCACGAGGCGCGCTGCTTCGTGTTCACCTCGTCGATCGCCGTGTACGGGGCGGGGCAGCTGCCGATGGACGAAGCCATGGTGCCGCAGCCCGAGGATCCCTACGGGATCAGCAAGTACGCGGTGGAGATGGATCTCCGCGCCGCGCACGAGATGTTCGGGCTCGACTACGTGATCTTCCGCCCGCACAACGTGTACGGCGAGCGGCAGAACATCGGCGACCGGTACCGCAACGTGATCGGGATCTTCATGAACCAGATCATGCAGGAGCGGCCGCTCACGGTGTTCGGCGACGGCGAGCAGACGCGCGCGTTCAGCTACATCGGCGACGTGGCGCCGCACATCGCGCGCAGCCCCATGCACGAGGCCGCGCGCAACCAACTGTTCAACATCGGCGCCGACGTGCCGTACACGGTGAACGAGCTCGCGCGCGTGGTGTGCGAGGCGTTCGGCGTCGCCCCGAACGTTCGTCACCTGCCGCCGCGGAACGAAGTGCTCAACGCGTACGCCAACCACGACAAGGCGCGCCAGCTGCTCGGCGCCAGCGCCGCCACCAGTCTCGAGGAAGGGATCGGGCGCATGGCCGCGTGGGCGCGGAGCGTGGGCGCCCGGCGCGCGCAGACGTTCAGCGACATCGAGGTGATGCGCAACGTGCCCCCCGTGTGGCTGGAGCACGAAGCAGACGCGCGCATCATGCCGCTCCCGCAGTCGGAAGCGCAGGTGGTGTGATGGACGCGCCCGGCATCGCCTCGCGATTCGCCGTCTGGTGCCTGATGCGCGATCAGTTCGCGCACGTGCGCCCGGTGGAGGAGCACCTCGGCGAGCGCGCCGACTTCGTGTACGACGCGGAGTGGGAGCCCGCCTGGATGCTCGAGCACCACCCGGATGTGGTGCTGTGCGTGAACGACTTCCACGCGGAGGTCGCCCGATGCCTGGACGCCGCGCACCACGCCCACATCCCGTCGCTCGTACTGCAGGACGGCATTCTCGAGTGGCGGTGCCAGTACGAGAACCCGCTCTTCGGCGCGGGCGGCGGCGCGCCGCAGCACCAGCCCGTGCTCGCCGACAAGATCGCGTGCATCGGGCGGCAGAGCGCGCGACAGATCGCCGCGTGGGGGAACGCCGCGAAGGTCGAGGTGACGGGGATGCCGCGGCTCGATCCGCTGCTCTACCGCACCGTGCGGCCGCACCGCTGTCCGGGGCGCCGCATCCTCGTCATGACGGCCAAGAAGGCGGGGTTCACGCCGGAGCAGTGTGCCATCACACTGCGCTCGCTGCAGGATGTGCGGGCGCACCTCGCCACGCTCCCCGATGTCGAGGTCGTCTGGCGCGTGAGCGACGAGATGGCGAACGCGCTCGGCGTGGACAACCGCTTGCGCGAGTTCGCGAGCGCGGAGCTCGCCGATCTCATCGAGCAGGTGGATGCGGTGATCACCACGCCGAGCACCGCACTGCTCGAGGCGATGCTCCTCGGCCGCCCCGTCGCGGCGCTCGACTATCACAACGTGCCGCGCTTCGTCCCCACGGCGTGGACGATCAGCGCGCGCGAACACGTCCCATCGGTCATCGCCGAGCTGCGCGCGCCGTCCGCGCGCAAGCTGGCGTTCCAGTGGGAGTGCCTGCGCGACTGCCTGGCGTGCGATACGCCCGCGGCGCCGCGGGTGGGCGCGCTGATCGAGTACATGGTGGAGGCCGCGCGATGCGTGGCCCACACGTCGTCCTGGTCGCTCCCCGCGCGCCTGCTGCGCGCGGGCGGGGAGATCAGCCAGCCCGCCATGCCGCACGCCTCGCTCGCCGAGCTCTATCCCGAGCAGCCGGTGTTCGCCGAGTCGGACGTGCGAACGCTGCAGGCGCGCCTGGTCAGAGTCCAGAAGGACAACGACCGGCTCAAGCGGCAGCTGCGTCGGCGGAGCGTGAGCTATCGCTTGTATCAGCTGGGCCGCTCGCTGGGCGAGCGGATGCATGTGGGGAGGATCTCGCATGTTCGCGGGTAGTGTCATGGGGATCACGCAGAGCGCGTACGATCCCGCGAGTCGCGTCCGCTTCATTCAGTACATCCCGTACCTCGAGCGCGCCGGGTGGAGGGTGTCGCACCGGCCCAACCTGCCCGATCGCCAGTGGCGGAGCCCGCTGCGCAACCGGGTCGCGCGCGGACTCCATTACCGCGCGGGGCGCGTGCTGATGAAGCTCAACCGGATGCGCGACATCAGCGACGCCCGCGGCTTCGACGTCGTCTTCTGCAATCGCGATCTCGCGGGAAACGGCGTGCACCTCGAGCGCCACCTCTGGAGATGTACGCAGCGCATCGTCTACGACTTCGACGACGCGATCTTCACCTTCCCCAAGACCGAGCCCACCGTGCGCTGGATGTGCGAGCACGCGGCGTGGGTGACGCCGGGGAACGCGTACCTCGCGGAGTACGCGCGGCAGTTCAACGGGCACGTGGAGGTGCTGCCGACCGTCATCGACACGGACCGCTACACGCCCAAGGTCTACGCGGACATCGCGCCGGACACACTCGTACGCGTGGGATGGTCCGGCTCCGATCAGTCCATTCGCGAGACGCTCTTCCCGTATCTGCCGCTCCTCGTCGAAGCGCAGAAGCTGCTGCACTTCGAGCTCGTCATCATCTCGAACACGCGCCCCACGCTGCCGGTCTCCGGGCTGCGGTGGAGCTTCCATCCCTGGAGCGCGGAGAGCGAGGGCGCGCTGGGGAGCGTGATGGATGTCGGCATCATGCCGCTGGTGGATGACGTGTTCCAGCGCGGGAAGTGCGGGCTCAAGCTGCTGCAGTACATGGCGGCCGCGCTGCCGACCATCGCGTCGCCCGTGGGTGTGAACGCGGAGATCACGGTCGATGGGTGCACGGGCTTCCTCGCCTCGGCGCCCGACGACTGGCTCGCCGCGCTCGAGGTGCTCGTGACATCGCCCAGACGGCGACGCGCAATGGGCGAAGCCGGGCGCGACCGGTGCGAGCGGCACTACTCCATCCAGCGCTGGCTCCCCGTGCTGCTCGGGATCCTCGACCACGTCGCCACGAGCACCCATGCGTAGCATGTTGCACCGGCCGCGCAAGGCGAGACGTCGCGCCACGCTCCTCACGTTCTGGGACTACGACACGCAGTGGGGCGCCGATCGCTCGCGTCTGCCCGGCGGCCCCAAGGCGTGGGGGCATCTCGAGTTCGAGAACACGGAGCGCGTGCTCGAGCTGCACGACCGCTACGGGATCCCCGCGTGCTTCGCGGTGGTGGGCGCGGCCGCGCTCCCCGGCGAGCGGCCGTATCACGATCCGGCGCAGCTGCGGTGCATTCACGCGGCGGGGCACGAGATCGCGAGCCACGCGTTCCAGCACGAATGGATTCCCGGACTCGGACCTCGTGCACTGCGCACCGTGCTCCGCGACAGCAAGGACGCGCTGGAGCAGTGCATCGGCGCGGCGGTCGTGTCGTTCGTGCCGCCGTACAATCAGCCGTTCGACTACGTGCGCGTGGGCTCGATCAGTCTGGCCGAGCGGCGCGAGGCGGGGCGCGAACGCGTCGATCTCCGCACGCTGTGCGAGCTGCTCGGCGAGACGGGGTATCGGTTCTGCCGCGTCGCGTACCGTCCGCTGCACATCCGCGTGGCCGAGCGGTTGCTCGGGCGCCGGGTCGATCGCCCGGCCCGCCCGGTGCGGATCGCGGGCGTGATGTGCGTGCGGCTCAACGCGCCGTGCGGCTTCGGCGCCGCGGCGCTCGCGATCCTGCGCCGGTGCGCGGCGAAGGGCGGGACCGTCGCGCTCTACGGCCATCCGCACTCGCTGTACGGCGACGACGATCAGAACGCGTGCGCGCTCGTCCCGCTCCTCGAGCGCGCGTGGCAGCTGCGACGCGAGGGGAAGCTTCGCATCACGCTGCCGCATCGTCTTCTCTCGCGACCGGGCTGAGCGATGCGCGTGTGCGTGGTCTCCTTCAAGGAATGCTGGCCGGATGACGCGGGCCGCTGGTACTCGTTCGGCGGCTTCCCCATCCAGATGGCGGCGATCGACTCGCTGTTCGATGCGATGACGATGGTCGTCGTGCGCGGCGAGCCGCGCGCGGGCGCGCTCCCACTCCCCGCACATGCGCGCGTGGTGGCCGTGCGCCGCCCCGCGGGTGACGACACGCGGCGCAAGCTCTCGCTCCTCACGCACCTTCCATATTATGTGCGCGCGATCGCCGGCCCCGTGCGCGGTGCGGACGTCGTCCACGTGCCGCTCCCGGGCGACGTCTCCTTCCTCGGGATGCTCGTCGCGCTCGCGCTCGGCAAGCGGCTCATCGCGCGCTACGGCGGCTCGTGGGCCGCCACCGCGCAGACGACGATGATGAATCGCGTGATCCGCGCGTGCATGCGCCGGTGCGCGGGCGGGCGCAACGTCATGCTCGCCACCGGCGAAGGCGACGCGCCCCCCGCGCCGGGGATCTCGTGGATCTTCGCGACCGCGCTCTCGGCGGCCGACCTGCGGCGCATCACGCCGCGCACCGATGCCGCGCTCGCGAACCCGCCGCGGCTCATCTACGCGGGGCGGCTCTCCCACGAGAAAGGCGTGGACGTGCTCGTGCGCGCCATCGCGCGCCTGGCCGAGCAGCGGCTCGCCGAGGAGCGACTCGTCGAGCAGTCCGTCGCCGATCACCGACGCACACCGCTGCCGCACCTCACGCTCGCCGGCGACGGCCCCGAGCGCACGCATCTCGAGGCGCTCGCGCGCACGCTCGACTGTGCCTCGCACATCACCTTCGCGGGACAGCTCGATCGCGAGGAGCTGTCGCGGCAGCTGCGCGCGGCCGACCTGTGCGTGCAGCCATCGCGCTCCGAAGGGTACAGCAAGGCGTGGCTCGATGCGTTCGCGCACGGCGTGCCGGTGCTCACCTCGCGCGTCGGTGCGGCGGAGCGCGTCATCGGCGCGGACGGCGAGCGGGGCTGGCTCGTCCCGCCGGGCGATGCACAGGCGCTCGCCGACGCGCTCGCGCGCGTGCTCACCGGCGAGATCGACTGGGCGGCGCTGCGACGGCGGTGTCGCGCCTACGTGGAAGGACGCACCGTGGACGCTTGGGCGCGCGGCATCGCGGAGCGATGCGCGGCGCAGTGGCGTGAGACGTCGATGGCCGATGGCCGGGTGATCGCATGAGTGTCGCCATTCATCCCGCGTTCGGCGTGTCAGCCGGCGCACGCAGTCGCCGGACGACGGCCCCCATCGATACGTGGGGACGCGCGTACGTCGTGTTCATCCTCGGCGCGTGGGGCGCCAGCTTCTTCATCGGCTTCGGCCACACGTTGGCGGTCCTCACGGCGCTGGGCTACCTGTCCGTGGCCATCGGCATCTACCAGCCCGCGATCGGCGTGCTCGGAATCGGAATCCTGTGCACGCTCGACAGCGTCGCGCGCATCTTCGTCTACAGCGGCGTCGATGGGAACGGGCCGCTTCCGTGGAACACCTTCAACTACTGGCTGTTCGCGGTCATGCTGCTCTTCAGCCCGTTCCTGCTGCGGTTGCGCGATGCACACACGCGCACGCTCGAGCTGTTCGTCGCGCTGTTGACCGCGGAGCTCATCATCAGCCCGTCGCTGCAGTTGGGGCTCCAGCACATCGTCGGCATCGCGTCGGTGTTCGGCATGCTGGTGTACTTCGGGCGCGTCGGGAACGACCGGCGCCTCTGGTACTGGCTCGGGGTCATCTGCGGTCTACTCGGCGCCGTCGGCACGCTCGTCCTCCTCGTGCACCGGCACAATCTGCCGTACGTGAACCCGAACACCTGGTCGTACCTGCCGCTCACGGCGCTCTTCGCCATTTGCTTGGCGTTCCCGCTGGCCCGCGGCGTGGGACGCGCGCAGCTCGGGCTCGCGCTGCTCGCGAGCGCCAACCTGATGTGGGTGCTGCTGAGCGCGAGCCGCGGCAGCATCCTGCTCGGGCTCTGCTGCGCCGTGTACCTGCTGCTCGAGCTGCGCGGCATGGGGCGGCGGTCGATCGTCCTCGGGCTCGCGGTTCTCGTGGCGCTCGTGACCTTTGCGGCGTTCCCCGCGCTGCGCGAGCACACGTTCCATCGCGTGGACAAGCTGCTCGATCCCAGCTACTCCATGGCGCAACGCACGAGCGGCCGCTCCGATCTCGTCATCGGCGCGCTGGAGATCTTCCGCGAGCACCCACTCGGGGTGGGCACCGGCGGCTTCTCGATCGCGTGGTCGGAGCTCGGCCGGCACGCGGGCGCCTCCGGCTTCGGGCGGTGGGAGGAGAAGCAGGCGCACTCGGGGTGGGCCAAGACGCTGGCCGAGAACGGCGCGCTCGGACTGCTGCTGCTCGTGAGCTACGTCGGCTCGTTCGTCGCGATGGGCGTGCGGCTGCGCACGCGCTACGCATTCCTGCTGGGCGCGCTGGTGACCACCGTGCTCGGCGCCGCGTTCGTGTCCACCGAATTCCAATCGAAGGGGCTGTGGCTGCTCGCCGCCGGCGCCGCGACGCTGCTCCAGTGTCGATGGGCGCGACGTGCGCCGCGGCCGGCCCGCGCCCGCATCCGCATCCCCGTGCACGCGCCGATGATCGGACGAACCAATGGCAACGGCGCGACACCCGGCGCGTCCGGTGAGTCCCCGTCGCATGCGTGACGCCCCCGCGCTGCGCGTCGCGCTGCTCGCGGGCACGCTCACCCGCGGCGGCGCCGAGAAGCAGCTCGTCTACATGGCGCGCGCGCTGCGCGATGCGGGGGTGACGGTGCAGGTGCTGTCGCTCACGCGCGGGGAGTACTTCGAGCCGGTGCTGTGCGCGGCGGGCCTCCCGCCGCGCTGGATCGGCCGGCATGGCGCGCCGCCCCTGCGCGTGCTCGCGCTCGCCGCCGCGCTGCGCGAGAGCCGGCCGCACATCGTGCAGGCCGCGCACTTCTACACGAACCTGCACGTGGCGCTCGCCGCGCGATGCGTGGGCGCGATCGCCATCGGCGCGATCCGCAACGACACCTGGCACGAGCTCGAGGGGAACCGTCGCTGGGGGCGCGCGCTGCTGCGGGCACCGTCCGCGCTCATCGCCAACTCGAGCGCGGCGAAGCGCAACGCCGAGCAGGTGGGCGTGGATGCGAGCACCATCCACGTGGTGCCCAACGTCATCGATCTCGCCGAGCTGCCGATGCCCGCGCCGCGCGATCACTCGGCGCGCGATGCGGCGTGGTACGATCGACCATCGCGTGAACGATCGTCGCTCCCGTCGGGCTCGCGCGACTCCGATGACGAGATCGTGGTCGCCTGCATCGCCCGACTGGTGCCGGCCAAGCGGCTCGATCGATTCCTCGCCGCGCTCGCGCTGGCGCGTCGCGAGGTGCGCACGCTCACCGGCGTCATTGGCGGCGACGGGCCGGAGCGGCTTCGCCTGCAGACGACGGCCGCCTCGCTCGGCCTGCTCCCCGCCGGCGTGCGCTTCGTGGGGCCCGTGGATGCGAGCGTGCTGTTGCAGCACGCGGACATGTTGCTCATGACGTCGGAGCACGAAGGGTTCCCCAACATCATCCTCGAGGCGATGGCCGCCGGTCGCCCGGTCATCACCACGCCGGCGGGCGATGCCGGTGTGGTGGTGGAGCACGAGGTGACCGGCTACGTGGTGCCGTCCGATGACATCTCGGCGATGGCCGAGCGCATGGTGCGCCTCGCGCGGTCGCCGCGGCTGCGATGCGCGTTGGGCGCCGCCGGCCGCGCCCGCGTCGAACGGTGCTACAGCTTCGATCGATTGGCGCACGCGCTGCTGTGTACGTATCGCCGCATCGCGGAACGACAGGCCAACCACCGGGTGTGCGATGCGCTCGCGAGCTGATGCACGAAGGGGCGAGCATGGCGCCCGCCCCTTCGCTCACTGCTGGTGTGTCATGCTGCTCGCATTACTTGGGCAGCACGACGAACGCCTGGAACTCGGTGCCGGTGCTCTCGGCCGGACGGCTGGTCGCACCCAGCGGCGGCGTCATCGTCACCGGACCCATCGGCAACGTCACGCTCCCGCCCTGATACGTCCCGCTCGCGACCGGGGACCCGAAGTACGTCTGGACGTTCCGGATCTCGTAGCGCTGTCCCGACTTCAGGACGTTGGAGAGATCGACGCTGACGGAGCCGGAGTTGCCCCAGTTGTAGACGGCGATGTTGGCGCGCCCCTGCTCGTACTTGTTGGGGAGCACGACGATCTTCGTGCCGCTCGCCTTCGCCTGCTGGTAGTCGCTGTGCGCATCCAGCCCGCTCGTGCTCTTCCAGCTCGACCAGCTGTAGCCGTCGTTGCTGCCGCTCGCGCCGATCGCCATCAGCACGGGCGTCGTGGAGCCCGGCCACCGGTACGTGTTGTTGTCCCACGTGTAGCCGCTGAAATCGCTCGTGCTGTTCGGCTGCACGAAGAGCAGGTTGGCCGTGGGGTTCACCACCGTGTTCCCGGTGAACGTGAGCCCCTTGAAGAGGATCGCCCACACGCGGCCCACGAAGTAGTTGTTCGTGATGCGGCTGCCGGACGGATTGGTGCCGCCGTACACGTTGCCGAACGCCGCGGTCCCCGCGCCGCCCGTGTGGTAGCCGTAGTTGTGGTCGAAGGTGAGGTTGACCACCGGCTGCCCGCCGCCGACGAGGAACTCGTACCCGCCGTAATCCACGTACTGGCCCGCGTTGAACGAGATGTTCTGCTCGACGTCGAAGTTGTTCAGCCCCGAGCTCTGGGCGTAGCCGTGGATGTTGTACGAGTAGTTGTCGAACACCACGTTGTCGAGAATCTTCTTCGTGCCGTTCACGTTCTGGAAGTAGATGCCGTGTCCGTACCGGCCCACGCTCTGCCCCATGCGGCCGCAGTTGTAGATGATGTTGCCGTACACCTCGGCATCCGGCGCCTCCGCCCACACGCCGAAGCACGCCCCGGCGCCGTCGTGCACCACCATGTTGATGAACTTCGATCCGGGCGCCTTGATGTTCAGCCCCTGGATGTTGCGCGTGTTCTCGCTGACATCGGTGTTCACGACCTCGAAGCCCCAGTACCAGGTGTACGAGCCGTTGATCGCGAGGTTGCCATCGACGATCGCGCGCTCACCCGGGTACTGCCGGACGATGATCGGCTTGGACGACGTGCCCGAGAGCGAGCTGACGAACGTCCCGCGGTAGGTACCGCCGCGCAGCCAGATCGTGTCGCCGGGCTGCACCACGCTCGGAGCCGCGAACGCCGTCGCGAGATCCCACGGCTGCTGCTCGCTGCCATTGCCGCTCGAGGAGCCGTTCGGCGACACGTAGTAGCCGGCGTGCGTCCCCGTTCCCGTGGACCCGGTGTCGGTTGGCGGCTGCGTGCTGCCGGTGTCCGGCGGCGTGGTGGTGGTGTCGCCGGCGGCCGGCTTCACGAGCACGATGTACATGCTCTGATCGACGGCGCTGTCATCGTTGCTCCCCAGCGTCACCGTCCCCTTCGCGAAGCTCTTCTGGAACACGCTGTAGGGCTTGTCGTGACCGGTGAGCGTGACCTGCATCCCGGTGCTGGTGAAGCCCGACGTGAGCCACTTGGGGTTCGGCGTCTTGTCGTCGTGCGCGACGTAGACGACGACATCCTGGTTGACGTCGAACGTGAGGAAGCTGCTGCTCCCCGCGCTCGCATCCTTGTCGGCGTTCGCGGTCTGGATGTACGCGAGCCCCTGCAGCGCCGACGGCACCGGAGAGGTCACGGCGTACGCGCGGTCCGTGTACGCCGAGTCGCCGGCCTGGAAGCCCGAGGCGCCAACGCGATACGCGTGACCACTCGCGGCAGCGACGTTGGTGATGGCGAGCGGCCCGGTCGTCGTGCTCGTCCCCGTCCCCATCGGCCGGATGATGACCACGTACATGCTCTGATCCACGGCCTGGTCATCGTTGCTCCCCAGCGTGATGGTGCCCTGCGGGTAGCTCTTCGCGAAGACCGTGTACGGCTTGTCGTGCCCCGTCATCGTGAGCTGCATGCCGGTCGCCTTGAAGCCGGACGTCAGCCACGCGGGGTCGGGCGTCTTGTCATCGTGTGCGACGTAGACGACGACGTCCTGGTTCACCGTGAAGGTGAGGAAGCTGCTGCTCCCGAGGGTCGCATCCTTGTCGGCGTTCGCCGTCTGGATGTACGTCAGCCCTTGCAGCGAGTCTGGAATGGGCGACGTGAAGGTGTAGCTGCGATCGGTGTACGCCGTGGCGCCGGCGGTGAGCCCGTTGGCGACGACGTGATAGCTGTTCCCGCTCGCGGCCGAGAGGTTGGTGATGGAGAGCGGCGTCGCGGTGCCGGTCAGGTCCAGCATGGGACCGGGCGCCTTGGGACCGACCGTATCGGTACACGCGGCAAGCGCGACGAGCGACACGACGAGTGTCGCACGACGTGGGACGTGCATGAACACCTCCGAGAGATGGTACCGTCGGCGGCTCGACTGGCGTGGCACATCCAGCGGATGCGCGGTAGCCTCGGAGCTTTGCGTCGCCAGCTTTCGCTGGTTATGCCTTTGTCGCTCGGCCTCCCCCTGGAGGCGTGCGATCGTGCCCTGTTCTGGTATGGACCGGAGCGATCCGCGCACCCCTGCGGGAGCGTCCGGTGTCGTGGATTGGAATCCCCAACGGTGAATGTCGGGTGACGTTGAACGGTACGCCGCCCGATGTGGGCACGCTGTGCGAATTGACCAATTCGCCATCCGCCCCTGACTCGCGAGTCAATCTCCCGGCACGCGAGGCAGTGGCGGTGACTGACATCGTGGCATGGTTCCACCACGGACGCGACGCCGAGCGGTTCGACATCTGCCAATCGCACCCCGCCGTGCTCGAGCGCGGCGTCGCGGTGGTGGTGTGCACCTACCGCCGACCGAAGAGCCTCCATCGATTTCTCGACTCGCTCGGCGCGCAAGCCGATGCATGCGATCAGCTCGTCGTCGTGGATGCGAGCCCCGACGATGCGACCGAGCGCGCGGTGCGCGACCAGCTGTGCGGCGCGCCCGACTCGCTCGCGCGCTCAATCCTTTATGTACGCGTCGCCGGCTCGCTCCGCGGACTCACACGCCAGCGCAACGTCGCGCTGCGCTGGGTGGCCACCGATCTCGTTGCGTTCTTCGACGACGACATCGTGCTGGGCACGGGATGTCTGCGCGAGCTCGAGCGCGTGCACCGCGAGCTGCGCGATGCTGTCGCCGGCGTCGGCGCCCTGATAGAAGATGAGCTCGGACCGGCGACGCCGCTCTGGCGCGTGCGACGCGCGCTTCGGCTCGTGCCGCGCCTCGAGCCCGGCCGCTACTTCCGCTCCGGGATCTCCACGCCGTGGAACGTGTCGCCCGCGGCCGCGCCGTTCGTGGACGGCGACTGGCTCCACGGCGGGGCGACGATGTGGAAGACGGCGGCCGTACGCGCCGAGCGCTTCAGTGAGCAGCTCGGCGGCTACGGGCAGGGCGAGGATCTGGAGTTCTCACTGCGCGTGCGCGCGCACGGACGGCTCGTCGTCGCCAGCGCCGCGCGCGTGCGACATCTGCACGAAGCGACCGCGCGCCCCGATGCGTTCCGCATGGGATACATGGCGATCCACAACCGTTGGCAGATCCATCGTCGCGCGCTGCGCGATCGCACGTGGCGCGATGTGCTCTGGTTCGCCTACGCGTGGACGGCGGACACGATGCTGCTCGCGCGGCACGTCATCAAGCCGCGCCGCATCGCGCCGACCATCGCGCACGTGCTCGGTCGCTGCGCGGCCGCAGTCGATCTGGTGCGGGGGCGGTGATGCGGCGGGATGCGGGATGCGCTATGCGGGATGCGGGATGCGGGAGGCGGGAGGCGGGACGCGGGATGCGTTGTCATCCCGAGCGCAGCGCGTGTCATCCCGAGCGCAGCGAGGGATCTCCGGACTCGGGGCTCCGGACTCGGGATGCGATCCCCGCACCCACGACTCACGACCCACGACGCACAACCCACAGCCCGCAGCTCAGAGCTCACGGCTCACTCCACCGGCAGCACGACGAACGCCTGGAACTCGGTGCCGGTGTTCTCGGCCGGGCGGTCGGTGGCGCCCAGTGGCGGTGTCATCGTCACCGGACCCATCGGGAGCGTGACGGTGCCGCCCTGATAGGTGCCACTCGCCACCGGATCCTGGAAGTACGTCTGGACGTTGCGGATCTCGTAGCGCTGGCCGGGCTTCAGGACGTTCGTGAGATCGACGCTGACGGTGCCGGTGTGGTCCCAGTTGTAGACGGCGATGTTGGCGCGACCCGCTTCGTACTTGTTGGGGAGCACGATGACGTCCGTGCCGCTCGCCTTCGCCTGCTGGAAGTCGCTGTGCGCGTCCAGCCCGCTCAAGCTCTGCCATGCGGCCCACTCGTACGGCGTGTTCGTCCCGGCCGAGCCGATCTGCACGCGCGCCGGTGCATCCGTGCCCGGCCAGCGATACACGTTGTCGTCCCACGTGTAGGTGCCGAAGTCGCTCGTGCCGTTCGGCTGCACGAAGATGAGATTGTCGGCGCCATCCACGATCGTGTTCCCCGTGAACGTGAGCCCCTTGAAGAAGATGCTCCACACGCGGCCCACGAAGTAGTTGTCGGTGATGCGGCTGCCGGATGGATTGGTGCCGCCGAACACGTTGCCGAACGCGGCCGTCCCGGTGCCCTTCGGCCGATAGCTGTAGTTGTGATCGAAGGTGAGGTTGACGACGGGCTGCCCGCCGCCCACCAGATACTCGTACCCGCCGTAGTTCACGTACTGCCCCGCGTTGAACGAGATGTTCTGCTCGATGTCGAGGTTCTCGAGCGCACCATCCTGCGTGTACGCGTGCAGGTTGTACGAGTAGTTGTCGAAGATGATGTTGTCGAGGAGCTTCTTCCCGCCGGTCGCGTTCTGCACGTAGATGCCGTGCCCGTACCGGTCGCTCGCCTGCCCCATGCGCCCGCAGTTGTAGATGATGTTCCCGTAGAGCTCGGCGTCCGGCGCTTCGTCCCACACGCCGAAGCACGCGCCCGCCGCGTCGTGCACCACCAGGTCGATGAACTTCGCGCGCGGCGCCTTGATGTTGAGCCCCTGCAGGTTGCGCGTGGCTTCGCTCACGTCGGTGTTCACGACCTCGAACCCCCAGTACCACGTGTCGGCGCCGTTGATGCTCAGCGTCCCATCCACCGTCGCGCGCTCGCCCGGGTACTGCCGCACGATGATCGGCTGCCCTTCGGTCCCCGCCAGCGCGCTCGTGAAGTTGCCGCGGTACGTGCCGCCGCGCAGCCAGATGGTATCGCCCGGCGCCACGCCGGTCTGGTTGCTCAGTGCGGTGGCGAGATCCCACGGATGCTCGTAGCTCCCGTCGCCGCTCGGCGCGCCGCTGGGCGCGGCGTAGTGCACGTGTGGATTCCCGGGGGGCGCGGGCCGCGTGGACGACTCGTGGCAGGAGATGCCGAAGGCGGCGAGCACGAACAACGTGCGCAGGGCGCACGCGGAGGACAGGGAGAACATACCGGACCCTCCTTGCAGTGGCGGGCCCCAATATAGGTACGCCGGATCAGCGGCGAAAGACGAAGCGCGCAATGCGGCAGGCGTTGTCACGAGGCAGGAGCAGCTCAGATGCGACTCGCGATCTTCACGAACAGGTTCCCCGCACCGGTGAGCACGTTCTTCGCGCGCGATGTGCGCGCGCTGCTCGAGGCGGGGGTCGACGTCGATGTCTTCGCGCTCTATCCGCTCTCGCCGGAGCTATGGCGGCTCGTCCCCGCCATCCTGAACGAGCGCGTGCTCCCGCGAAGCCGAGTGCACCACGCGAGTGTGGGACAGACGCTACGCTCGGCGAAGCCGTGGCCCCCGCGCGCGCTCGGCGACCTGGTACGCGATGTCGTGCGGGTCGGCGTCCCCGCCGCGCGCCGCGGCGCCGATCCGTTGAGCAAGAGCCTCTACGCCATCATCCAGGGCCGCCGCTGGTCGGAGCAATGTCCCGGGCCGTACGACCACGTGCTCGCCTACTGGGGGAACTACGCGGCCACCTGCGCGTACGCGTTCCACCGCCGCACCAGCCCACGCGCGCCCTTCTCCATCATGTTGCACGCGGGCACCGATCTCTACCGCACGCCGGCCGACTTGCCGCGGAAGCTGCGCTACGCGGACAACATCTTCGTCGTCTGCGAGTTCAACCGGCGCTTCCTGCGCGAGCGCTTCCCCGCGCTGTTCGCGCGCATCGCGGGCAAGGTGCACGTGCACCATCTCGGACTCGATCTCGCCGAGTTCCGCTACGAGCCGAACGATCGTCCCCCGTGCACCGTGCTCGGCGTCGGCACGCTGGAGGAGCCGAAGGGGTTCGATGTCCTGCTGCGCGCGGCGGCGGCGCTGCACGAGCAGGGGACCGCGGTCCGCGTCGAGCTGGTGGGCGACGGTCCCGCCGCGCGCTCGCTGCGTGCGCTGGCGCGTGAGCTCCGCATCGATGCGCGCGTCGTCTTCCGCGGCTGGCTCCCGCCGGACGAGGTGCGCATCGCGATGCGGCACGCGACGCTGCTCGCGCACCCGTCCATCGCGCTCGGCGACGCCGTCCCCACGGTGATCAAGGAAGCGATGGCCATCGGCACGCCGGTGGTCGCCTCCGATCTCGCGGGGATCCCCGAGCTGCTCGACAGCGGGCGGTGCGGCGTGCTCGTCCCGCCGCGCGACGTGCTCGCGCTCGCACGCGCCATCGCGATGCTGCTCGCGCATGACGCCGAACGCGCGTGCTTCGCCGCGGCAGCGCGCGCGCACATGGAGCGGACGTTCGATCTCTGGCGAAATGGACGACGACTCGCCGAGCTGCTCGCGTCCACCACACATCACGCGGAGGCGGCGAGTGTCGCGTGATCGCTACTATTTCGCGAATGGAAGGGACTCATTATTATGGGGCCCCGGAATCGGCCGGCGCTCATCGCCCCGCGCGTTCCGTCCGAGCACGTCTCCTCAGGCCGTGTCATGAGGGATCGTGTCATGCTGCTCTCGGTCGTTGTGCCCTGCTACAACGAAGAGGCGGTGATCGGTGAGACACACCGACGCCTCTGCTCCGTGCTGGAACGGATCGATGATCTGCCCTTCGAGCTCGTCTACGTCGACGACGGCAGCCGCGATCGCACCCCCGACATCCTTGCCCGACTGCACCACGCCGACGCGCGCGTCCGCGTGCTGCGCCTGTCGCGCAACTTCGGGCACCAGACGGCCATCACCGCCGGCGTCGCGCACGCGGCGGGCGATGCGGTGGTCGTCATCGATGCGGATCTGCAGGATCCGCCGGAGCTCATCCCGCACTTCGTCGCGCGGTGGCGCGACGGCTACGATGTGGCCTACGGCGTGCGCACGCGGCGCGCGGGCGAGTCGCGCTTCAAGCTCTGGACGGCGGCCGCGTTCTATCGCGTGATCAACTGGGTGAGCGAGGTGCAGATCCCGCTCGACACCGGCGACTTCCGCCTCATGGATCGTCGCGTGGTGGACGCGCTGCTCGCGATGCCGGAGTCGGCGCGCTTCGTTCGCGGGATGGTGGCGTGGATCGGCTTCCGCCAGATCGCCGTCCCGTACCAGCGCGCGCCGCGCGAAGCGGGGGAGACGAAGTATCCGCTCGTGAAGATGGTGCACCTCGCGCTCGATGCGGTGAGCTCGTTCTCCGTCGCGCCGCTCCGGCTCGCCACCTGGGCGGGGTTCTCCGCCTCGGCGCTTGCGGTGGTCGGCATCCTCTACGCGCTCGTCACGCGGCTCTTCACCAACATCTGGGTGACGGGGTGGACCGCGCTCATCATCGCCGTGCTCTTCATGGGCGGCGTGCAGCTCATCGCGCTCGGCATCATCGGCGAGTACGTGGGGCGCGTGTACGGCGAAGCCAAGCTGCGGCCGCTGTACCTCGTGGCCGACCGGCTCGGCTTCCCGGCGAGCGGCGCGTCGGCGCCGGTCGCGCTCCCGGCATTCGCGCGCGGACCGGAGCGACACGAAGTGCGCATGCGGGACGCAATGACCTATGCGTCCGATGCGCGCGACGCACGAGCGAGAGATGACATGGCCTACGCGGCGGGAGCGCACTACGTCGCCGCTCCCGCGGGCACGCCGCGCGCCGAGGCCGACCCGTCATGATTGCTGGCACGCACGACGCACCGCACGTCGCCGTGATCGGCGCCGGCTTCAGCGGACTCGCCGCCGCGTGGGAGCTCGTGCGCCGCGGCGTGCGCGTGACGGTGCTCGAGGCCGATGCCGATGTCGGCGGACTCGCCGGCAGCTTCGACGTGAACGGCGAGCGGCTCGAGAAGTTCTACCATCACTGGTTCACCACCGATCATCACGTGACCGCGCTCGTGCGCGAGCTCGGCGTCGAAGACCGCGTGGTCCACCGGCAGACGCGCACGGGGATGTACTTCGCGCGCGCGAGCTACCGGCTCAGCACGCCGCTCGACCTGCTGCGCTTCGCGCCGCTCCGGCTCGCGGATCGCCTGCGACTCGGCCATCTGGCGCTGCGCGCGCGACGCGTCACCGATTGGCGCGCGCTCGAGTCGCTCACCGCCGAGGAGTGGCTCGTGCAGCTCGGCGGGCGCGACGTGTATCGCGTGGTGTGGGAGCCGCTGCTGCGCGGCAAGTTCGGGCCGTACGCCTCGGAGGTCTCCGCCGTCTGGTTCTGGAACAAGCTCAAGCTGCGCGGCGGCAGTCGCGACCGGCGCGGCGCCGAAGTGCTCGCGTACTTCCGCGGCGGCTTCGCGGCGCTCGCCTCGCTGCTGCGCGGCGCCATCGAAGCACGGGGCGGCACCGTGCTCACCGACACGCCGGCCACGGGGCTGGCCGTGGAGGAGGGACGCGTGGTGGGCGTCCTGTCATCGCACGGCACCATCGACGCCGACGCCGTCATCGCGACGCCCGCGCTCCCCATCGTCGCCGAGCTCGTGGAGCCGCACGTGCCCCGCGCGTACGCCGCCGCGCTGCGGCGCATCGCGTACCTCGCGAATATCTGCGTCGTGCTCGAGCTCGACCGGAGCCTCTCGGACACGTACTGGCTCAACGTCAACGATCCGCACTTTCCCTTCGTGGGCGTCATCGAGCACACGAACTTCGAGCCGGCGTCCACCTACGGCGGGCGGCATCTCGTCTACCTCTCCCGCTACCTGCCGGTGACGGATGCGGTCTACACGTTCAGCGATTCCGCGATCCTCGAGTACTGCCTCCCGCACCTGCAGCGCATGTTCCCCGACTTCGAGCGCTCCTGGGTGCAGCGTCACCACGTCTGGCGCGCGCGCTACGCGCAGCCCGTCGTCGTGCGTCGCTACAGCCAGTACATCCCCGCGGCGCACACGCCCATCGACGGACTCTATCTCGCCACGATGGCGCAGGTGTACCCGGAGGATCGCGGCACCAACTACGCGATTCGCGAAGGGCGTCGCGTCGCACACACGGTCGCCGACGCGCTGACCGCGGATGCGCCGCTCGCCATCGCGACGCGCGGAGGCACGGCATGACCGTCGGTATTCGCGGATTGGATGCAATCGTCGTTGGGCCATCGCGCCGGATCGTGCGTACGTGGCGCTGGCCCGATCTCGCGGATGTGCAGGTGTTGCTCGTCGGTATCGCGACCTTCATAGCGATCACCGTGATGTTCGCGCTCGTGGGGTTCAATCCGGTGCACAGCGATGTCCTCGGCTACCTGCACTGGAGCCGGGAATGGTGGCTCGTCCGCGATCAGTACCATCTCCCCGGCTACCCCGCGCTGCTCTGGCTCGTGCGCACGCTCACCGGCGGCCGGCTGGACGGCGGCGCGTTGATGGACGTCGTCGCGCTCGGCGCGTGGATCGTGGCCGTGCGCTACGTGAGCTTGACGCTGGCGACGGTGCACGAGGAGGGCCGGCCGTTCGGCACCGCGCTCTTCGCGCTCTTCCCGTTCGTCGGCGTCGCGTACGTCGCCTGGCCCACGGTGGACGCCGCGGCGGCGGCCGCGCTCACCGCGGCCATCTACTATCTGGTGCGCCGCGCGTGGTGGCGCTACACGCTCGCTGTCGCCCTCGCGCTCGTCATCCACAAGGTGCTCTGGCCGTTCATGGCGCTCCTCACCATCGTCGCCATCTGGCGGTACGGCTACCCGGCGCGCCGCATCGTGCTCGCGGGCATCCCGCTCGGCATCTTCTGGTTGTGGGGCGTGGTGGATGGCGCGGGGCTGCTCTGGATCGTGCACACCAACCTGCGCGTCGAGCTCTCCTCGCGTAGCCATCTCCCGGTGTTCGACGGCGTGCTCGGCACGCTGATGGCGGGCACGGTGCGCGGCGTGGCGAAGGGCGCGGTGCTGGTCGTGCTCGCCGTGGTGAACGTCGCGCTCGCACTGCACCTCGCGATACGACGCGACTGGGTGATGCTCGCGCTCACGATCCCGACGCTGGTGTTGTTCGTGATGCTCAACCAGCACGAGGCATGGGCCGCGGCGCGCTTCGGCCGCATCCTCGCGCTGCCGGCCGCGGTCGTGGTGGCCGAGCATCCCGCGTGGCGCGCCGTGCTCGCGCGCCCTGTGGTGTGGTGGTCGCTCATCGTCGTGCTGGTCGTGCTGCAGGTGGCCTTCGCGTACTACATGGCCACGACGTACTTCACATGACCGCCACTGCCGTCCCGTCGCTGACCGCGACTGCCGACCCTCCGCCGAGCGTGAGCGTGATCGTCCCCTGCCGGAACGAAGCGGCATTCGTGGGGATGTGCCTCGAGTCGATCGCGGCCAACGACTTTCCGCGCGACCAGCTGGAGGTGCTCGTGGTGGATGGCATGAGCGACGACGGCACGCGCGACACCGTGGCGCGCTATGCCGCGCGCGATCCGCGCATCCGCTTGCTCGAGAATCCGCGCCGCATCACGCCGACCGCGCTCAACATCGGGCTCGCCGCGGCGCGCGGCGAGATCATCATGCGGATGGACGCGCACAACGCGTATCCACCGCACTACATCTCGACGCTCGTCACGTGGCTCGTGCGGAGCGGCGCCGACAACGTGGGCGGCGCGTGGATCACGCGGCCGGCGAACGGCACGCGGCGCGCACGCGCGATCGCGGCCGCGCTCGCGCACCCCTTCGGCGTAGGGAATGCGCACTTCCGACTCGGCGTGCGCGAGCCACGGTGGGTGGACACCGTCCCCTTCGGCTGCTACCGGCGCGAGGTGTTCACGCGCATCGGTCCGTTCGATGAGGAGTTGGTGCGCAATCAGGACGACGAGCTCAACCTGCGGCTCATCAGGCACGGCGGCCGCATCCTGCTCGTCCCCGCGGTCAGCTCCACGTATCACGCACGCGAGTCGCTCGCGAAGCTGTGGCGCACGTACTACCAGTACGGCTACTTCAAGCCGCTCGTCGTGCGCAAGGTGCGCGGCGTGCTCACGGTGCGACAACTCATCCCCGCGCTCTTCGTGCTGAGTGTCGTCGCGAGCGTGGTGCTCGCGCTCTGGGTCCCCGCGATGGCGCTGCTGCTCGCAGTGATCGTGGGTGCGTACGTGCTCGTCGATCTCGCGTGCGCGGCATCGATTGCCGCGCGCGAGGGACTCGGTGTAGGGCTCGCCGCGTGCGCGGTGTTCCCGGTGCTGCACCTGAGCTACGGTGCGGGCTTCCTGCGTGGAACGTTCGACTTTCTCGTGCGACGACGACGTCGCGCGCACGATGCGGCAACGGTGCCGATCACGAGATGATGCATGCGCGCATCGATTTGCGCTGCCTATTGACGGGATGACAGGGTGCGCCTATTATGGGCGCCCCCGTAGAGGTGTTGGTGCGGGTTCCGGATGATGGTCCATGACCGTCATCCATGGCAGTCGTCGTTTGTCGTGCAGGGGTGGCGCGTGGTTCCTCCCAGTCGTGGGACCACAGGGCACGTCGTCGGATCGGAGGGAGCGGCTGTCGCTCCTCCCGCAGTCACCGATGCGCGTGCAGCACCGGCGACAGCGCCGCCCGAGATCGAGCGCCCCATCCCCACCGCGGTCGATCGTGTGGTCGAGCGCGAGCGCGGCGAGCGTGCACCGCACGTGCGCCCCGCGCACCGCGCTGAATTCCTCGCCTTCTCGCCGCCCACCGTCGGCGACGCCGAGGTCCGCGAGGTGACGCGGACGCTCCGCTCCGACTGGATCACCACCGGCCCCAAGACCCGGCGCTTCGAGCAGGAGTTCGCGACACGCGTGCGCGCGCCCGCGGCGCTCGCGCTCAACTCGTGCACTGCCGCGCTGCACACCGCACTCGCCACCGCCGGGATCGGCGCCGGCGATGAGGTGATCACGACGCCGATGACCTTCGCCGCCTCGGTGAACGTGATCGAGCACGTGCGCGCGCGCCCGGTGCTCGTGGACGTCGAGCACGACACGCTCAACATCGACCCCGTGCAGGTGGAGCGTGCGATCACCGCGCGCACACGCGCGATCATCGTCGTGCACTACGCCGGCCACCCCGCGGAGATGGATGCCATCCACGAGCTCGCGCGCACGCACGGACTGCTCGTCATCGAGGACGCGGCACACGCGCTCCCGGCGTCGTACCGCGGTCGCTTGATCGGCTCCGGCAACAACCCGGTTGCCTTCAGCTTCTACGCCACCAAGAACCTCACGACCGCCGAGGGCGGCATGCTCACGGCGGACGAGGACTTCGTGGAGCGCGCGCGTCCCGTGAGTCTGCACGGGATGACGCGCGATGCGCTCGCGCGCTACGAGCAGGGCGGGCACTGGTACTACGAGATCCTGATGCCCGGCTTCAAGTACAACATGACGGACATCCAGGCGGCGATCGGGCTCTGTCAGCTGCGCAAGCTGGAGCGCTTCCAGCGCCGCCGCCGCGAAGTCGTGGCCGCGTACACGAACGCCTTCGCCGACATCGAAGCGCTCGAGCCGCCCACCGCGCGCCCCGAGGTGAAGCACGCCTGGCATCTGTACGTGCTCCGGCTGCACCTCGAGATGCTGCGCATCGATCGCGACCAGTTCATCACCGAGCTCACGCGACGCAACATCGGGACGTCAGTCCACTTCATCCCGATCCATCTGCACCCGTACTACCGCGACACGTACCAGTGGGCGCCGTCGGCGTTCCCCGTCGCGTACGCGAACTATCGTCGCCTCATCAGCCTGCCGCTCCATCCGCGGCTCACCGACGAGGACGTAGCCGACGTGATCACCGCCGTGCGCGACATCGCGCGGACGTATCGGCGATGAGCAGCCTGATGCGAATGCGCGACCGGTGCGCGGCGGCGCTCGGGCTCCTCGTCGTGTGGCCCGTGCTGCTCGTCATCGCCATGGCGATCACGCTCGACGACGGCGGCCCCATCTTCTTCCGGCAGGAGCGCGTGGGCCATCGCGGCCGGCCGTTCCGCATCTGGAAGTTCCGCACGATGGTCGCGGGCGCCGATCGCATGGGGCAGCACCTCACTCTCGGCGCCGACCGGCGCATCACGCGCGTCGGGCGATGGCTGCGCCGCTACAAGCTCGACGAGCTGCCGCAGCTCGTGAACGTGCTGCGCGGCGAGATGCGGCTCGTTGGACCACGACCGGAAGTGCCGCGCTACGTCGCGCTCTACTCCGCCACCGAGCGACGCGTGCTCGAGCTCGTCCCCGGGATCACCGATCCCGCCTCCATTCGCTACGCGCGCGAGAGCGACGAGCTGCCGCCGGCGGCCGCCGACGCCGAGCGCGCGTACGTCACGCGCATCATGCCGGACAAGATCCGGCTCAATCTCGACTACGCGGCTCGCGCCACGGCGTGGAGCGATCTCTCGATCGTCCTCGCCACCGTGCGCCGCGTGGTCGCGCGACAGTGAGGATGCGTGCTCATGCCGATCGTCTCCCGGATCCTCGTGCGCTACCGGCGGCTGCTGATCATTGCGACGCAGGCCGCGCTCATCGCCGTCGGCTATCGCGCCGCCTTCGCGCTGCGCTTCGATACCGCCATCCCCGCGGACTCCAACCACGCGTTCTGGCTCACGCTCCCCGTGCTGCTCGTCATCCGCCTGGTGGTGTTCGCGCGCATGCACCTCTTCCGCGGCTACTGGCACCACTTCGGGCTGGAGGATCTCATCGACCTCGCGCAGGCGGTGACGCTGAGCAGCGTGCTCTTCCTGCTCGCGGCCATCTTCCTCAATCAGCTGGGGCCGGTGCCGCGTTCGGTGTTCGTCCTCGACTGGATGGCGGCCATCCTCCTGGGCGGCGGCGTGCGCTTCGCGGTGCGCTGCCTGCACGAGGGACGCATCCCGCTGCGGCGCGCCACCGGCACGCGCGTGCTCGTCGTGGGCGCGGGGAACGGCGCCGAGCGGCTGCTCCGCCAGCTGCGCCACGAGACCGGGCGCGCGCTCAATGTGGTCGCGCTCGTGGATGACGATCCATCCAAGCGCCACATCGCGCTGCACGGCGTCCCCGTCGTCGGGACGACGGAGCAGATCGCGATGCTCGCGGGCAAGTACCGCGTGGAGATGCTCGTGATCGCGATCCCATCCGCCACGCCGTCGCAGCTGCGCCGCATCGTCTCCCGCTGCGCGCAGACGAAGCTCGCCTTCAAGCGGCTCCCCTCGCTGCGCGAGATGCTCGACGGCAAGTCGCTGACGCAGCTCGCCGACGTGAAGCTCGAGCACCTGCTCGCGCGCGACCCCGTGGTGCTCGACACGCAGCGCGTGCAGAACGATCTCGAGGGGAAGGTCGTGCTCGTGACCGGCGGCGCGGGCTCGGTGGGCTCCGAGCTCAGCCGGCAGATCGCGCGCGTGCGCCCCGCGAAGCTCATCCTGTTCGAGCAGGCCGAGAGCCCGTTGTACTTCCTACAACTCGAGATCCAGCAGGCACACCCGGAGCTCGAGCTCGTGCCCGTGATCGGCGACGTGACCATCGAGGAGCGCATCGCGCAGGTCTTCCGGCATTACCGCCCCGATTACGTCTTCCACGCCGCCGCGTACAAGCACGTGCCGATGATGGAGACGAACGCCGTCGAGGCGGTGCGCAACAACGTGCTCGGCACACTGCGCGTGGCCGAGTGCGCCGCGCGATGGGGCGCGCGGAAGTTCGTGCTCATCTCCACGGACAAAGCCGTGAATCCGTCGAGCATCATGGGCGCCACCAAGCGCGTGGCCGAGCGCATCGTGCTCGGCTGGCCCTCGCTGCGCGCGTCGGCCACGGATTTCCGCGCCGTGCGCTTCGGCAACGTGCTCGGCAGCAACGGGAGCGTCGTCCCGCTCTTCCAGCAGCAGCTCGCCGCGGGCGGGCCGATCACCGTCACGCACCCCGACGTGAGCCGCTACTTCATGACGCTCCCCGAGGCCGCGCAGCTCGTGCTGCAGGCGGCCGCGCTCCCCGAGGCCGCGGGACGCATCGCGATGCTCGAGATGGGCGAGCCCGTGAAGATCGTCGAGATGGCGGAGCACTTCGTCCGCCTCGCGGGGCTCGAGCCGTACCGCGACGTGCAGATCGTGTTCACGGGGCTGCGCGCGGGTGAGAAGATGTTCGAGGAGCTCATCGCGCCCACCGAAGTGCCGATCCCCACCTCGATGCAGCAGATCCATCTCATCCAGACGGCCGACGCCGATGCCGCGACCATCCAGCGTGATGTGGATCGACTGTGCGCGGCCGCCGCGATGGGGGATCACGCCGTGGCCGAGGAGATTCGCATGGTCGTGCCCGGGTGCGCGCCGCCATCGCACGACACCGCCGTCGCGCTGCCATTTGCACGAGAGCCCGAGGTGCGACCGGCGCCTGGCGCCGAACGTGCGCGGCGCGACTACGACGCGCCGCCGAACTGGTACCATCCACCCGCATCGGAAGGGTCCGCTACCCTGGAGTCGTGATGCCAGAATTCCTCCCATCGGATCGTCGCTCGGCGTTCATGCTGCCCCCGCGCGTCACCGCGCAGCCCTCGTGGGCGGATGTGGCCGATGAGCCCGTGCCCACCCTCGTGCCGCTCAGCCTGCGCGAGATCTTCTCGATTCTGCGCCGGCGCTTCTGGGTCGTCGCCCTCGTGACCATCGCGACGGCGGGCGTCGTGGGCTATCTCGCTCATCGCACGCCGCCCATCTACCGCGCCGATGCCACCATCCGCCTCACCGATTCGCGACAGGCGCTCACCAACGGGCTCGCCGATCAGAACAAGCAGCCCACCACGCCGGAGAGCGATCCGCTGCTCACGCAGATCGAGGTGCTCACCAGCCGCAGCGTCGCGGGGAAGGTGGTCGACAGCATGCCGTCGCTCCGCATGATCGTCACCGGGATCCCCGCGACGATCGTGCGCGGTCTGCAGTTCGTCGATTCCGTCCCGTCGGACTCGTTGCACTCGCTGTTCTTCACCGTGGGATTCGCCGCGCACGAGTACACCGTGCACGGCCGGAGCGGCGTGCGGCGCGCCCCGTACGGCTCGCTGGTCGAGCTCGATGGCGTGCGCTTCTCTGTCGTCGGTCCGGCGCAGCCGCACACGGGGACGATCCGCATCCTCCCGCGCGACGATGCCATCACGCGCCTCGCGAACCGCATCCACGCGCGCCCGCTGGAGAACACCGACGTCATCGACGTGTCGTACACCGCCGGCACGCCGCTCGACGCGCAGCAGGTGGTCAACGCCATCGTGCGCGTCTTCCGCGAGACGAGCATCGAGGCCGCGCAGGAGCAGGCCAAGCTGCGGCGGCAGTTCGTCGAGCAGCAGCTCAAGCAGAACGACTCGCTCCTCACCGCGGCGCGGCAGGCGCTGAGCGACTTCCGCAGCCGCGAGCAGTCGTTCAGCGCGAAGGAGAAGTTCACCGTCGAGCGCTCCGGGCTCGAGGGGCTGGAGACGCGGCGGCAGAATCTGGAAGCCGACCTCACCATGTACCAGTCGATGCTCGCGCAGCTCGAGGACTCGTCCACCGGACAGCGCGGGATGACGCTCGGCGCGCTGCTCGCCACGGGCGGGTCGGCCCCCAATCCTGTGGTCGCGCAGCAGCTCGCGCAGCTGCAGCGATACGAGACGGTGCACGACTCCATCACGACGGGCCGGTGGGCGAGCACCGCCAGCAACCCCGACGTGCAGCGCGTGAACGCACTCATCACGTCCTCCGAGAAGCACCTGCAGCTCACGCTCGAGAACCTCACGACCGTGCTCGGCCAGCGCCTCGCGGCCATCGACCAGCAGCGCGCGCAGAACTCCGCGATGCTCGACCGCCTGCCGGAAACGGAGGCGGAGGAAGCGCGGCTCGTCGGGAGCGAGGACACGTACAAGACGATCACCGACCAGCTCCGCGTCGAGTTGCAGAAGGCGCGACTCGCCGAGGCCGCGGAGATCGGGCAGGTGGACGTGCTCGACTACGCACCGCTGCCGCACGCGCCCATCGGGATCGGCCCGCTGCGCAAGCTCGCCTTCGGCACGCTGGTGGGCCTCATGCTCGGCGGCGCGTGCGCGTTCCTGCTCGAGCATCTGAACACCTCCATCCGCCGGCGCGAGGAGCTCGAGCGCGCGCTGCAGCTCCCCGGGCTCGCCGTGATCCCGCAGTTCGTGCACAAGCCGCATCGACATCATCTGCTGCGCTCGGGGAACGGCGCGAAGCAGGGGAACGGCAAGCAGCCCGTCGAGCGGCACGTGGGCGACACGCTGATCATGTTGACGGACCTGCGATCGACCGCGGCCGAAGCGTACCGGCAGCTGCGCACCAAGCTGCTCTACGCGCGCACCACTCACGCGATGAAGAGCATCGTCGTCACCAGCCCGCTGCCGCAGGATGGGAAGACGACCATCGCGGCGAACCTCGCGGCGATCTTCGCGCAGCAGCGCATGCGCGTGCTGATCATCGACTGCGACCTCCGCCGCCCCTCGCTGCACACGATCTTCCGCGTGGCGCGCGAGCCCGGGCTCACGCAGCTCCTCACCGAGGATGGCGTGCACCCCGACGACGTGATCCGCCCGACGCCCGTGGAGGGATTGTCCGTGGTCACCGCCGGCGCGGCGGTGCGGAACGCCACCGAGCTCCTGGGCGGGCCGGTGATGCAGCGCGTGCTCGCTGCGCTGTCCGAATCGTTCGACGTCGTGATCCTCGACTCGCCGCCCATTCTGTCGGTGGCCGATTCGGCGATCCTCGGCTCGATGGCGGACAGCGTGCTCCTCGTCGTGCGCGCCGGCCAGACCGACCGCAGTGCCGCGCAGCTCGCGCTCCAGCATCTCGCCGATGTCGGTGCGCGCGTGGTCGGCGCCGTGCTCAACGATCCGGATACCGAGGTGCCGTACTACGACGGCTACGACTATCCCGCCAAGTACGCGGGGGAGGTGTAGCGCACGTACGAGAGGTGCGGCCCTGCCACGCCTCGGCACGGGGCAGTGCAGCGCCGTCGCGAACGTCCCGCCCCTGACGAACGCGAGGGAGCCCGCTAACTTGCAAGCTTCGTGGGTCCCGAGGACACCAGTGCGACCCATGTCCTCGGGACCCACGATGCATCAGCGGACCGCTCCCGTGCCTCCGTCACCCGATCCCGTGTCCACGTCGCCCGATCGATTGCCGATACCGAACCCGTTGCTTCCGCTCACTCGATGACCGGGGTGCGCACCGCTCTCCTGCTGCTCGTGCCGGCGCTCATCATCATCGTGCTCGACCGTCAGATGCGACGGCGCTAGATGTACGTCGGCCACCTGGGCTTCGCGCTCGGCGCCAAGGGCGCGCGCCGCACCGTCCCGCTCTGGCTCCTCGTCCTCGCCACGCAAGCCTGCGACTGGGGCGACGTCGCACTGCTCGCGCTCCTGCCGCGCACGGGGATGGGCACGGCCGAGATGTGGACGCACTCCATTCCCGCCGTGCTCGCGATCGCCGTCGTATTCGCCATCGGTTATCTGATCGCGCGACGCGACGTCGCCGGCGCGGCGCTGCTCGGCGGCGTGGTGATCTCGCACATCCTCGTCGACTATCTCACGGGACTCAAACCCACCTGGCCCGGCGGCCCGATGATCGGGCTCCAGCTCTACGACCACCCGCGGTGGGACGTGCTGCTCGAGACGCTCGTCATCGTGCTCGGGTGGATCGTCTACCTGCGCTCGCTGCCGAAGCAGCGCGCCCAGCGGCGCACGGCGTGGGTGATGCTCGGCGCGCTGGTGGTGCTGCAGGTGCTGGCCGGGGCGGCGTTCGAGTATCGGTTGGATGGCGGCCGCCCGCCGCTGGCGCTGCACGAGGGCAGGGTTGAGCGGTGGCGCTCAGCGGGATACGTTACGGTGCGCCATGGCGCGGTAGCCAAGTGGTAAGGCAGCGGTCTGCAAAACCGCTATTCGCCGGTTCGATTCCGGCCCGCGCCTCTTGCGGATGAACGCATCTCCTTCATAACCACCGATGCCCCGTGGCAACTGTCACGGGGCATCGGTGGTTCCGGACGTTGTGATCCCCGTGATCCGACCGGCCGTTCGGCCGGATGCGCGCTCCTACGCCTCCGCCGCCTCGTGCAGCAGCATCCACGACATGCTGAACCGGCCGCGCAGCATGGCGAAGCGTGTGGCGGAGAAGGTTTCGGCCATGGGCATGAAGATCTCGCCGCCGTTCGACAGCAACTCGTAGATGCGCTCGGTCTCCTCCACCGTGCGCCTCAGCGGGGATCATCGTCGCTTCGAACGTCGCGCAAGGGCTGTAACATCTCTCGGAGCGTCGCGAGTGCGCGCGCGCGGATCTGCGACACGCGCGACTCGGTCACGCCGAGCACCGCGGCGATCTCTCGCAACTTCAGCTCCTCGTAGTAGTACAGCGCGAGTACCATGCGCGCTTGCTCGCTCAGCCGGAGCAGCGCGGTGCGCAGGTACGTGACTTCCTGCTCCATCGACAGGCGGTATTCGAGCTCCGCCGCCGGATCGATGACGGCGATGTCGATGTGAGGTGTTCCTGTTGCGTTCTCCGTGGTTCGCGCATCGAGTGGCACGTAGACCACCTGTTCCTCGGACTGCCACCGTAGCAGCGTCCGCGTGTCCACCCCCAGATGCTCCGCATGTTCCGACGCCGCGGGCGCTCGCCCCAGCGCGACGGTGAGCTCCTGGTGTGCGCGGGCGAGGGCCCGTTTCCGCCGGCGCGCCCCTCGCGAGTAGTCGTCCGCGCGGCGCAACTCGTCGAGGATCGCGCCACGGATGCGGGGAACTGCGTACGTGGCGAAGGCGACGCGCCGGCCCGCATCGTAGCTGTCGAGCGCGGCGGTCAGGCCGAGCGTGCCGGCGCTCACGAGCTCCTCGTATTCCACGCGGTCATCGATACGTCGGTAGATGCGTCGCGCAACGTGATGCACGAGCGGCAGATGCTGGACGAGCAGGGCGTCGCGCGCGGCAACGTTGCCGACGGCGCGGGCGCGCGAGCGGGACGAACGGACCATCTCCTCTCCTTACTGGCGTCATCGCCACCGGTCCTCGTTCCGTCGTCGGTCCCGTCTTCGGGAGGACGTGCGACGGCAATGGACGGTGAACGGCAGGCAGTGCCGTGGCGAGGAGAAGGGCAACCGACGTACCCTGCCGGGACACGGGGCCGGCCAGGGCGCTCACTGACCGGCGCAGCCTCGGGAGTGGAGTTGTAAGGCGCGCAGTGCTATGGTGTTACGGGGACCCCTGTGGTGTGGCGCCGATGCGGGTCTGCCGTACGGTCGGTTCACCGGGCACGGCAAGAATGTGCCGACCGACCACAAGAATTGCCGGCAAGAATTTCCGGCTGACGGCGTGCGCTCCACGCGTCGCCGGTCCGCGTCGCCGGCCCGCCTCGGAGGGATCAGACCGCGCGGGCGCGCGGGGACGAGACGGCGGCGTCGAGCTTGTTCAGCTTGTTCCAGAGTGTGCGGACGCTGATCCCGAGCAGCCCCGCGGCACGGGTCCGGTTCCCGCCCGCTGCCGCCATCGCGGCGCGAATGAGGCGCGCTTCGGCGATCGTCAGGTTGAAGGGCGAATGTTCCGCATCGGCGCCATCTCCGTGCTCCCCTTCCATTCCGCCATACGCACCGGTCGCATGCGCGCCGTTCCCTACGGCGGAAGCATCCTCCGGGATGGTGCGGAATTGGAAGGTTCCAGGAGTGAGCAACGGGGTCTGGCTCAGAATGACGGCCCGCTCCACGGTGTGCTGCAGCTCCCGGACGTTGCCGGGCCAACCGTGCCGCTGTAGCATCTCGATCGCTTCGGGCGTGATGGCCAGGAACTCCTTTCCCAGCTCCGCGGCGGTGTGCCGCGCGAAGTGCGTGGCGAGCAGGGGGATGTCCTCGGTGCGCTCGCGCAGGGGAGGGATGACGAGCGGCAGCCCGCTGAGCCGGAAGAAAAGGTCCTTCCGGAACGTGCCGGCGGCTACCTCCCGCTGGAGATCGCGATTGGTGGTCGCGATCACCCGCACGTCCACCCGCGTGGCCGTAGTGGCGCCCAGCCGCTCGAACTCCTGCTCCTGAAGCACGCGCAGCAGCTTGGCCTGCAGGTCGAGCCGGAGCTCCGAGATCTCGTCGAGCAACAGCGTCCCTTCGTGGGCGCGCTCGAAGGCGCCCGGCATCCGTCGTATCGCGCCGGTGAAGGCGCCGCGCTCGTGGCCGAAGAGCATACTCTCCACCAGGCCATCGGGGAGCGCCGCACAGTTGAGCTTGATGAACGGGTGGTCGCGCCGGTCGCTCAGTGTGTGAATGGCCGTGGCGAACAGTTCCTTTCCCGTCCCCGACTCGCCCTGCAGCAGGATCGTGGCTCGCGTCGGCGCCGCCATGGCCACGGTCCGGAGCAGCGTTCGGATGCACGGGCTGTCGCCGAGGATGCGATGCTCCCCCCGGTACTCGGCCAGTGCGCGGCGGTGCTCTTCGTTCTCGCGCCGCAGACGCGCCAACTCGAGTGCCTGCGTCACGGCGTACTCCAACTGCTCGTTCTCGACGGGTTTGGCCAGATAGTCCACCGCGCCGCGCTTGATGCTGGCGACGGCGCGGTCGATGCTCGCGTGGCCGGTGAGGATGATGAACGGTGTGTCGTCCCCGCGCTCCCGCATCAGCTCCAGGAACTCCAGTCCCGTCAGGCCGGGGAGCTTGTAGTCCGCGATGATGAGGTCGATCGAGTTCTCGACGATGGCGCCGAGTGCGCGCGGCACATCGTGGACGACGATCGTATCATGCCCGGCGCGCTGGAGGACGCGCGCGATCGCGGTGCCGAGCATGTGGTCATCGTCGAGATGCAGGATGGTCGCCATGGGACAACGAAGAAGAGATGCGGGCTTCAGTTTGCGGCCAAGCGGCCGATACTTCCAGCGTACTGCACACGATTTCGCACGGGAGCACGCAACACCGGTCATGCAGCGGGGACGATGGGCGTGTGCACGAGCGGCACGGAATCAGCATCCGGAGCGCCAGGAGAGCGGGATGTGCGAGCCGATCGATCGCCGGCGCGGCATGCACGCGCCGGCAGAAGAGGGCGCCGAACAGGAGGAGGCGATGCGACAGCCGCGAGGGCCGCAGCACGAGGCGGGACGTCTCCGGGCCGGCCAAGCGAGCGCGCCGCTGGAGCAGGCGATGGTGCGCGGCACGGTGAGCGACGCGGATCGGCTCCGGGCAATCCGTGAGCGCTACGCGCGCGGCATGTACGACTCGCCCGCCGTGCTCGACGCGGTCGCGCGCCGACTCCTCGCCAGCGGCGAACTCTGACGCCGCCGCGTCGTCACCGACGGCGCCGCGCGAGGTACGCGTCGCGCGCCGCGATCTCCTCCGGTGTGAGCGGAGCCTTGTCCGGAACGATCAGCGTTTGTCCCGGATGAATCATGTCGGGGTCCGGGAGCTGAGCACGGTTGGCCACCCAGATCTTGGGCCACAGCGAGGCATCACCGTACATGTACCGGGCGATCTGCATGAGACCGATGTCCCACCGCGTGACCGTGTAGCTGTGCCACGCAGCCGGCTGCGGCCACGCGATTCCCACACCATGGCGCACGGCCGCGTCGCGATGGCGGTACACATCACGCGCGGCGATCTCCTCGAGCGTGAGTGGCGCCTTGTCGGGCACGAGCAGTGTCTGTCCCGGGCGGATGGTGTTCGGATCTGAGAGCTGGAACCGGTTGGCCACCCAGATCTTCGGCCAGAGTGATGCGTCGCCGTACATGTATCGCGCGATCTGCATCAAGCCGACATCCCAGCGCGTCACGGTGTAGCTGTGCTGGATCGTGGGGCGCTCGACGAGCATCGACCGCTCATCGCCCGAAGTGAACGATCGACCGTGGCCGCCGGTCGCCGTCAGATCCGCGGTGGCGATGATGTGCAGCGTCCTGTGCTCGGGGACGACGCGCAGTCCTGCGTGAACGGTGTCTCCCGGGGTGATGTCGAATACGATGCTGTCGTGCTGGAGCCGGAAGTGCGCCGGCAGCGCCTCGTCGGGGATGCGCAGCGTCCACCGACCGGGCCGAAGGTCGGAGAACACGAACAACCCCTGCTCATCCGTGATGCGGCGCAGTGTAGTGCCGCCGTCCGTCGTCAGTGAGACGAGGACGTTCGGCATCGCGGCCGAGTCGGCGAGCTCATCCATCGGCGCACCGGCGATTCGCCGGGCGGCGATGGTCGAGATGCGGACCGCACCCGTCAGCTGAGCGCCGCGCACGAGGCCCAGCTCGATGTGTCGCGTTTCGAGTGTGCCGACGCGAACCGGCAGCGGGTCCTCGCCCGCCACGATCTGTCCGCCGGCGAGGCCGTGGCGATCCACGTGGATGTAGTAGGTGTCGGGCGCGAGGCCGGAGAAAATGAAGCGCCCCGATCGATCGGTCAGCTGCGCGCGATCCCCCAGGCGGACGAGCGCGTTGGAGATGGGACGACCCGAGGTGGCGTCGACGATGCGCCCGGCCACGCGCGCCGAGTGGCGGGAAGGGCCGACCGGCACGGCGAGGGGGATGGTGTACCCGATCTGCACGAGCGACTCCTCCGGGAGCATCCCGCCGAAGGACATCACGCGAGCGCGGGCCGTGAGCCGGTGGCCGAAGAGTAGGTTCTGATCCCACTCGGCGTCGATCACTCCGTAGACGCGTTGCGGGGTGCCGTCGTACCGGCGGGCGTTCGCGCCGATGCGGACACGCGTGCCGCCGAGCTGCAGGTCGGCGTGCACCTGCGCGGAGAGCCAGTCCTGCTGCCACGGTGTGAAAAGCGTGCTCCCGTGCTCCCGCTCGACGGTCATCGAGAGCGAGCCGTGCACGCCCGGGCGCACGCTGGCCTGCGCGAACAGCTGCTGAAAGGGGTGAGGGTCCGGGTCGAGTCCGAAGCGCACGCGACC
>DASVCF010000084.1:0-15822 GCA_036381735.1 Gemmatimonadaceae bacterium
CAGGCCCGACGTCCGCGATGAGTTGGAGGGTGGACGCGAGCTCCGGTTGGACGAGCCGCGTGCCCGGCGCTATCGGATGGCCGTTCGGCAGGAAGATGCGGCTCGCGCCTGCCGAGTGGCTGAGCTTGGCCGAGTCTTCCGCCACGACGCGCGCGAGGAGCGAGTGGACGGGGAATCCCTCCTTGGCCAGCCGGATGGCCGGCGCGAGCACGACGGCACGCGGCAGCTTCCCGTAACGCGCCTGCGCCTCGAGCAATCCCGCGACCGAGCCGGGGATCGCGGCCGCGAGCGCGGTATCGCTCGGGCCGTGGTAATGATCGAGCGCGGTGTCGGGATCGGCGCCCGCGGTAGCGTAGAAGTCGACGTACTGCGCGCTATCGGCGTGCTGCCGCCAGATCAGCATCCCGCCGCCGGCGCCGATGCCGCTCATCATCGGCTCGACGACACCGATCGCGAACGCGGCGGCCACCGCGGCATCCACCGCGTTGCCTCCGTGCTCCAGCATCTCGACACCGGCATCGCTGGCGTAGGGGTTGGCCGACGCGACCATGCCATGCTCGGCCACGAGCCGGCGACCCGTATCGGGTGCGAGCGTCGGCGACGGACGTGTCGGCGCACAGGCCACGCATGCACCGACGACGAGAAGACAGATGCTCCGCATGGACACTTGTTCAGTTGTGACGTGAGGACTTCGTGGCAGGAGGGATCGAGGACAGCGAATCCCTCCGCGGGAGATCGAGCGGGACATCGAGCGGGACATCGAGCGGGACATCGAGTGGGCGCTCACGGTGCGTGGCGACACGCTCGGCGGGCGCGACCCCATGCTGGATCGGGCGCGCGACTTGCCGCCTGGCGCGACGCGATCCATCGTTGAGTACGAACAGCCGCCGTTCCACGTTGTGAAACCGTGCTCCACAGCCGTGGAACAACGAGGGGCGAATATTGCGCGAGGCTGCGTCACGCACAAGGCGACCCCGCCATTCCGTCCTGCGCACGTCACCCGCCGAACAGCCTATGTCCGACACACTTCGATTCACTCGCATCGCGCCGCTCGCCGCACTCGCGCTCGCCGTCGCGTGCCACAAGGCGCAGCAGCCGGCCGTCAATCCGGCGCCGATCCCATCGACCGCGCCAGCCGCTGCGCAATCCGCGGCGTCACCATTGCTCGCCAGCGCGCCCGCGATTCCACCACGGCGGCCCGCGACCTTCCCCGCCGGATGGCGATTCGCGTCGGGGCGCACGGGCACGGTCGCGCCGCACGCGATGATCGCGAGCAACAGCGCGCTCGCGAGTCAAGCGGGCGTCGAGATTCTCGAGCACGGCGGCAACGCGGTGGATGCCGCCGTCGCGACGGGGTTCGCGCTCGCGGTCACCTATCCGGCCGCGGGGAACATCGGTGGCGGCGGATTCATGGTGATCCACATGGCCGACGGGCGGACGGCCGCGCTCGACTATCGCGAGATCGCGCCGCTCGCGGCCACGCGCAACATGTACATCGACGCGAACGGGAAGCTCACCGACAAGAGCCTCGTCGGCCCGCTCGCATCGGGCGTCCCGGGCTCGGTGGCGGGGATGGCCGAGGCGCTGCGCAAGTACGGAACGATGTCGCTGCACGACGTGATGCAGCCCGCGATTCGTCTCGCGAGTGACGGCTTCACCGTGGACAGCGCGCTCTGGCGCTCGCTGCGCGCGGGTCAGCGCCTGATCACGCACTTCGATGGCGCGTCCGTCTTCTTCCCGAACGGCGAGCCGCTCGCGCCGGGATCGCGGCTCGTGCAGCCGGCGCTCGCGCGCACGCTCCGGCTCATCGCCGACAAGGGGCCGGACGCGTTCTACAAGGGCGAGATCGCCGACAGCATCGTCGCCGAGATGCAGCGCGAAGGCGGGATCATCACGAAGGCGGATCTCGCGCGCTACACGCCGCGCTGGCGCGAGCCCGTGCGCTCCACCTACCGCGGCTACTCGATCATCGCGATGCCGCCGTCGTCCTCGGGCGGGACCACGACGGTCGAGACGCTCAACATTCTGGAGACGTACGATTCGCTTCCGCCGTTCGGGAGCACCGAGTACGAGCACCTCGTGGCCGAGGCGTTCCGTCGCGCGTTCATCGACCGCAACACCAAGCTCGGCGACCCGGACTTCGTGAAGGTGCCCGTGGCCGAGCTGACGAGCAAATCGTACGCGCGGACGCTGCGCGCCTCGATCGACAATGCGCATTCATCGCGCACGCCGACGTTCGCGGCAGCCGCACCGGAGCCGATGCACACCACGCACTACTCGGTGGCCGACGCGCAGGGGAACGCCGTCGCGACCACGACGACGATCAACAGCCTGTACGGCTCGGGCGTCTACGTGCGCGGCGCGGGATTCTTCCTGAACAACGAGATGGACGACTTCGCCGCCGAGCCGGGGAAGCCGAATCAGTTCGGGCTCGTGCAGGGCGAGGTGAACGCGATCCAACCGGGGAAGCGGATGTTGAGCGCGATGTCGCCGACGATCGTCCTCGACCCCAAGGGACAGCTGCTGCTCGTCGTCGGCGCGGCCGGCGGTCCCACGATCATCACAGCCACCACGCAGATCATCCTCAACGTGATCGACAATCGCATGTCGCTCGGCGACGCGATGGCGGCGCCGCGCATGCACCATCAGGCGTGGCCCGACTCGTTGCGCTTCGAGCGCGACGGCCTCTCGCCGGCCGTGATGGATTCGCTCACGGCGATGGGCCACCGGCTCTCCCCCACGCACTCGCTCGCGAACGCGAACGCGGTGATGCGGGTGGCGGGTGGCTATGAAGGCGTGGTGGAGCCGAGGTCGACGGGAGGGGCGGTGGGGTATTGAACGGCGGAGAGCAGAGAGCAGAAAGTAGAAAGCAGGAACGGCTCTCGGGGCTAAATGCTCGTCCCCGAGAGCCGTTCCTGCTTTCTGTTCTCTGCTCTCTACTTTCTGCTTTCTGCTCTCTGTCTTACTCCGTCTGCACGCTCACCGGCTGGTCGAGCTTGATCTGGATCTTCCCGCCCTGCGGGATGCACCCCTCGTAGCTGGCGGTGCCCATGGCGACGGCCGTACCGGCGGCGGCACCGGTCGCCGCGCCGATCACGGTGGACTTCGTGTTGTGGCCGAGGATCTGGCCGATGATCGCGCCGGCGATGGCGCCGCCAGCCACCTTCTTCACATCGCTGCTCGTCTGCGTGCTGCGCACCTTGTCCACCTGGACGTTGGTGATCTCGCCGTTCACGGGGTAGGACTTCCCGCCGAACGAGATGCTCTGCACCAGGAAGCTCATCTGCACCGGATCGCCCGCGTGCGAACTCTTCTTGAGCCCACTCACCTCCACCACCGCCTTCGCCCCCTTGGGGATCACGGCGCCGTTCGAGCCCACCACGGGCTCCGTCACCGTGGCGGTGAACCGGTCACCGGGGTGGTTCGTGTTCGTGCAGATGCGCTGGTTGGACGTGAGGTTGATGAGGCTCCCTTCCCCGATCTGACCGACCGAGGGCGCGCGCCCCGTGGTGCCCGTCTCCACCGTGTTGCCCGATGGGGTGGTCACCGGCTTTGGCGTCGTCGGCTTGGTGGTCGGCTTCGTGGTGGGCTTGCGTGTCGTCGTCCGCGCCGGCGTCCGGGTGGTGGCCGGTGCGGGCTTGGCCGCCGGCGCCGTGGCCGTGTCGCTCAGCTGCGGCTGCGAGGTGCTGTCGCGGTTCGCCAGGGCGAGATCGCGGCTCAGCGTCGAATCCTGCGCCAGATTATTGGACTTTCCATGGTCTCCGCACGCTCCCGCAACCAGCGCGACGGTCAGCGCGAGGGGAGCAGCGAGAAGCCGGATCGATCGAGACATACAGTTCTCCCGAGTGGGTGGTGCACTTCCGCGAACCCGTGAAACGTCGTGCGGCCGAACGGCGCGCTCTGATGGACGGCGCCGCCGCCCTGGGGTAACGGGCGCATCGGAAGGTGGCAACGGCCATGCCAGCCGCCGACGTCGTCCACCGCACGGTCCAGCTTACAGACGACGCTCCGGGCGGGGCGGTGACGCGCTTCACAGGTACCCCGTTGGCGCAGCCGAGTGCCCGAGCCCGAGGATTGGCAGCACGTCCGCGTTCCGCTAAACTTGGTGCATGGCCCACCCGTATGCGCACAAGCTGCCGCTGGAGGAGCGTCTGGCCGCCCTCCAGGAGCAGAATCTCCAGCTCGCGCGCGAGCTGTCCGAGCTGCGCAATCAGGAAGCGCTGAAGACGCAGTTCCTCTCGAACATCTCGCACGATCTGCGCACACCGCTCACCGCCGTCATCACGCACGCAGAGATCCTCCGCGATGGGATCCTGGGCACGGTCAACGAGCGGCAGCGCGACAGCCTGTCCGGGATCATCAGCGGCAGTCGGCAGCTGCTCAACATGGTGGGCGAGATCCTCACGTACGCCCGCGGCGCCGCGAACCAGCTCACTCTCACCTGCTCGACGTTCACCATCGATGCGCTCATCGAGCAAGTGTGCGCGGTGAACGAGCCGTTGATCGCGAAGAAGGGGCAGACGCTCGCGGTGGACATCGAGCCCGGTCTGCCACCGCTCTCCGCGGACCGCGAGCAGATCGCGCATGTGCTCGCGAATCTGCTGAGCAACGCGATCGAGTTCACCCCGCCGGGCGGCCGCGTCTGGATCAACGCATCCACCGGTCCCCTCACGGAGCGCGGCTCGACGATCCTCGTCGAAGTGGGCGACACCGGCATCGGCATCGCGGTCGAGCATCACGAGCTCATCTTCCGCGAGTTCGCGCAGGTCGACGCGAGCGCGTCGCGGAGTCATCACGGAACGGGACTCGGACTCGCCATCGCGCGCAAATTCGTCGAGCTGCACGGCGGCCGCATCTGGGTGGAGAGCACGCTCGGCCAGGGTAGCCGATTCTACTTCACGCTGCCGGCCGGCACGCCGACCTGAGTGGTGCGTGCGCGCGTCCTGCTCGTAGAGGACAGCGCCCTCGTCGTGGGGGCGCTGCGGCTGCTCCTCGAGGAAAGTGGCTACTCGGTGACGAGCGCCGCGACCGTCCGCGAGGCCATCGACGCCGCCGAGCGCGACGCGCCCGATGTGATGCTCCTCGATCTCACACTGCGCAACGAATCCGGGCTCGATGTGCTCGCGTCGCTGGCCGCCGCGCACCGGGCGCCGCGCGTCACGATCGCGCTCACCGGCCACGACGAGCCGGCGGTGCGGGAGCAGTGTCTCCGCGCGGGGTGCCGCGACGTGCTCATCAAGCCGATCCAGCCCATGGAGCTCCCGACGCAGATCGCGACGTGGCTCTCAGATCCGGCTGCGTAGCATGGCGGGCGTGAGTGCCTGGAGGTACGACGCCATGAGGCTGAAGTAGTTCGTGAGCAGGAGCACGCCGATGGCGATGAGGAGCACGCCGCCCAGGCGGCTCATCCATACGAGGCGCGAGCGGATGCGCGCGAAGCCGATGAGGAAGCGATCGATCGCGAGCGCGGCGGCGAGGAACGGAATGGCGAGGCCGAGCGAGTACATGAAGAGCAGCAACAGCCCGCGCCCCAGATCGGCGGTACTGGATGTGTAGATGAGGATGGACCCGAGAATCGGTCCGATGCACGGCGTCCAGCCGGCGCCGAAGGCGACGCCGACCAGCACGGTGCCGAGGTAGCCGACCGGTTTGTCCGCGAGGTGGATGCGGCGCTCCCGGGCGAGCACGCCCCAGTTGAAGGCGCCGAGCAGGTAGAGGCCGAAGACGATGATCAGCAGGCCGCCGATCCGACTGATCCAGCCGCGGTAGGCGAGCAGCGCGCGACCGAGCACGGTGGCGGTTGCGCCGAGGGCGAGGAAGATGAGGGTGAAGCCGGCGATGAAGAGCAGCGAATGGATGAGCGCGACGCGGCGAGTTCGTTGCACCTCGTCGAGGCTCATCCCCGTGATGAACGTGACGTAGCTCGGGATGAGCGGCAGGACACAGGGGGAGAGAAAGCTGAGCAGCCCTGCGGTGAACGAGACGACCAAGCCGAACGTAGCGGTGCCTTCCATGCCTCCTCACGGGACGGAGCGACGTGCCCAACGCCGGATGGGCCCCGTGCTCCGCTGGTATTACGCGCTCAAGTACCGGGCGTTCCGCCGCGAGCGCCGCGCGCGAGACGATCGCCGCGGTCTCGTCGTGTTGCAGATCGACGCGCTCGCGCACACCGATCTCTGCCGCGCGATCGAGCTCGGATACTGCCCCACCATCAAGCGGCTGCTCACCGATGAAGGGTTCCGGATGCGCCGCTGGTTCTCGGGGCTGCCGTCGGCCACCCCGTACGCGCAAGCCGGCATCTTCCACGGCGAGAACGCCGGCATTCCGGCGTTCCGCTTCTACGACAAGGCGGCGCGCCGGGTGATCACGTGCAACGCGCCGCACGGCGTGCAATATATCCGCGATCGCATCCACGCGCCGGGGGCGCTCGCCGGCGGGTCCAGCTATGTGAACCTGCTGGATGGCGATGCGCAGACGGTCGCGTTCACGGTCGCCACACGCGAGCGGACGTCGCTCTACCGCCGGTTGGGCGGCACGCGCATGGCGCTCCTCATCGCGCTGCACCCGATCCGCGTGGCGCGCATGGCGTTCCAGTCGGTGGGCGAGTGGCTGCGCGAGGAGTGGGGGCGCACCGTGGCGCTGTTCACCCGCCGCTTCACGCACGCCGAGGGGATATTCCCCTTCGTGCGCATCCTCAGCAACGTCATCGTCCGCGAGCTGCAGACCATCGCCATCACGCTCGACGTGTACCTCGGCGTCCCGATCATCTACAGCACGTACATGCAGTACGATGAGCTGGCGCACCACTTCGGCCCGTCGAGCCGGCTCGCGCTGAGCGATCTGCGGCGGACGGATGCGCGCATCAAGGAGATCTGGCGGATGATCCGCGCCACGAGCTCGCGGCCGTACGATCTCGTGATTCTCTCGGACCACGGGATGACGCCGGCCGCGAGCTACCGCGTGCGGTTCGGCGAGTCGCTCGGGACGACCGTGAAGCGCATCCTGCGCGGCGACCCGGTGCGCGTGGGCGGACGCACGCTCAACGTGGTGGCGAGCGCGAGCGAGGACAGCGAGTATGCGGACGTGCCCGCCCAGCTCGTGGAGACCGTCACCCAGGTCTCGACGCGGCCGCACACGTCGTTTCGACGGCGGCTGCAGGGGTTCCGCAATTGGATCCGCAGCCGGTACGGACTCCGCGAGCTCATCCTCCCGGAGAAGTACTCCATTGCCGCGCGCGAAGATGTGGTCGTCACCTACAGCTCGTGTCTCGCCCTCGTCTACTTCGCGGACACACCCGAGCAGCTCGGGTACGACACGATCACGGCGGACCCGCGACGCGCGCATCTGTACGCAGCGCTCCGCGCGCACCCGGGCATCGGTCTCGTGGCGACGCGGCGCGACGGCAACGTGCGCCTCGAGTCACGACACGGCACCGCCCGGATCGTGGGCGAGACGCTCGAAGTGCTGTCGGGCGAGAACCCGCTCGCCGTCTACGGCTCGGAGCCGCACGTCGTACGCGCGGTGCGCGATCTCGTGCTGCAGCCGAATGCCGGGGACCTCGTGCTGTTCGGCGCGTACGATGGACACGACATCATCTCGTTCGACGATCAGGTGGGCGGGCACGGCTCGGCGGGCGGCGATCAGATGTACCCGTTCCTCATCACGCCGCCGGAGTTGGACGTGGCGCGCGAGACGATCGAGGATGCGCGGGACATCCACCGCGTGGTGATGATGCCGTACGCGGGACAGCCATCGACCGTCGACACGGAGCGCCGTACTTCACTCGGCGAGGCGTCGCGGTAGCGCCGGCGGAGCTCCCGCCTCACGTGCCCAGACGCTACCGCCTCCCGCCCCCCGCCCCCTGGCACTCCGCGCACACCCCGTAGATCACCAGCCGGTGCGACTGCGGCGCGAAGCCGTGCGCATCGGCGAGGAGCACGGTCATCCGCTCGAGCCGCTCGTCGCGGAACTCGATGACCTTGCCGCACACCGTGCACAGGAGATGCTCGTGCTGCGGCACGCCTCGCGCGGCCTCGTATCGCTTGAACCCTTCGCCGAAGTCGCGCTCGACCACGAGGCCGCTGCGCACGAGCACCTCGAGCGTGCGGTAGATGGTCGCCGTCCCGATCTCCACGTTGCGCGCGGCGAGCACACGCTCGATCTCCTCCGCGGAGAAGTGGCGATCGTCGAGGAGCAGGACTTCGGCGATGGCCAGCCGCTGCGCGGTGATCGGCAGGTTGTGCTCGCGCAGGTAGGCGCGGAACTCCTCGACTACCGCGTCCCGGTCCACGATTCGCTGGCCAGCACGGCGCGGATGGCATCGCCGGTGAACCGTTCGGGCTCGAGGTCCTCGCCCGCGCGCTCACGCACGCCGCGCACGACGTCGCTCACGGTCTCGATCGGCGCGTCCGCTTCGGCGGCGATGTTGACGTTCCACGTGCCGCGGTCGGCGCCCTTGAGCACGAGCCGGTACTGCGCGCGGTAGATCGTGAGGCGGCGCGGTGCCGGGTCGCTCTGCGGCGGCTGCGACGTCTCGGCCGTTCCCTGCTCGGCAACGTCGTCGGCCGTCTCTGCCGACGCAGCCTCGACCTCTCCCGCAGGCGCGTCGTCGAGCGCTTCCTCGGATTCGACAGCCTCGGCCTCCGCCGACTCCTCCGGCTCCGCCGACGCCTCCGGCTCCGCCGCGATCACCGCCACGCGGCTCTCGTTGGCTCCCTGCCGGATCGCGCTGAACAGGTGCAGCTCGATGATCCGCTCCGGCGCGATTTCCTCGGCGATCGCGCGCAGGAAGCGCTCCTGCGTCTCGTCCATCATCATGGTGCGACCGCTGCGACCGGCGTTCCAGCGGACGCCGCGCGCCGGCTGTCGAGTTCGCGCTCCACGTACAGCCGCAGGATGTGCATGAAGTCCTGCGCGTTGGTCACGACGCCGAACGCCTGGTGCGTGCCGCGATCCTTGAGCTTGCTCACCACGAACTCCGACGAATCGACGCAGATCGTCGCCAGCTCGCGGAGCGAGCCATCGGGCTGCGTCGTGAACGCCGGCAGCATGTTCCCCGTCGCGATCGCGTGCAGCGCCGTGGCGATGAGGATGGCCATCGTCGCCTTGATCGTGTGCTGGCGCATCGCATCCTGCGCCGCGATCGTGTCGGCGATGACGCCGGGGAGCGGCCCGTCGTCGCGGATCGACCCAGAGAGTACGTAGGGGACGTTGTGCGTGACCAGCGCGTGCATGATCCCGTTCGTGATGATCCCCTGCTCGACGGCGGCCTCGATGGAGCCCGCTGCACGCACGCGGTTGATGGCGCGCATGTGCAGCCCGTGTCCGCCGCTCGTCGCCTCGCCGCTCCCCGTCATCCCGAGCGTCGTGCCGAAGATCGCCGCCTCGATGTCGTGCACGGCCACCGCGTTCCCCGCGAGCAGCGCGCCGACGAAGCCGTTCTCGATGAACCACGTCATGTCGGTGCGCGCGCGCGAATGCACGAGCGCGGGGCCCGTCACCCAGATCGGATAGCCGCCGCGGTCGCGCTCCTCGATGAGGAGCCGCGCCATGAGCGAGTAATCGATCGGCTTCTCGCGCGACACATCGCTCGTCATGAACTTGAACTCGCCCCCCTCCGCGCTCTCGCCGAGGAACGCGTGCGCATCGACGTAGATCCCATCGGTCGCGTCTTCCGTGACGCCGACGGCCACGAGGTCGCCGCGCTGCACGCACCGCATCTCGAGCACGCGAAGTGTGCCGCTCCCATCGAGCACGAGGGCACCATCCATGCGCGGATTGAGCGGGGTGCGCCACGCACCCTCGATCTTGACGTACGTGGGGAGGTTCGTCGTGGAGAAGAACCCCTCGGGGAGGACGCCGTGTGCGGGCGCGGGCACGAAGCGCGCATCCGGGGCCGCAGTGAAGCGGGGCGCGCTGAAATCCGGTTGAGGGAACGTGATCACGAGACGAAAGATGGCTGGGCGACGGGGCGTGATTCAAGCACGACGACGGCCGCGCGTCGTCCGTCACCAGCTCGACACACCAGTGGCTCGTTCGGGCCAGGAGGGAACGATGCGGGTACGGCGTGGAGTGCTGCTCACGGGCAGCGCGCTGGCGGTCATGCTGTGCGCGGGGACGGCCTCCGCGCAGCAGGGCCGGGTCACCAGATTGACGGCCATGCTGTCCGGTGCGGCGGAAGCCTCGTCCCCCGGATCGCGCAACGCGCGAGGAAACGCGTCCATCTCGCTCGACCCGGCGCACGATCAGGTCTGCTACAGCATCGAGGTATCGGGACTCAAGAACGTCACCGGGGCCCACATCCACAAGGGAGACGTGGGAAAGTCCGGCCCCGTCGTCATACCGCTGACCGCGCCCAAGAACGGGGCGGCCAACGGCTGCGTACAGGCCGATCCGAAGCTCATCGACCAGATGGGGAAGGATCCTGGCAGCTTCTACGTGAACGTGCACGACCAGGAGTACCCGGCCGGCGCGATCCGGGGGCAGTTGCGGCGCGTGATGTAGGAGCTACTCGCGCCGCGATCGTCCGCTCGCCGGCGACACGTCGATCGCCAGCGCGATGACGAGTCCGACGATCGGCCACAGCGTCCACTGTCCGCCGAACCAGTGCTGCACCGCGGAATACCAGAGGAGCGTGGTGGGCAGGAAGATGAAGCCGAGGATGGGCCAGAGAATCGTCGAGAACATCCCCTGGAACCATGTGCTGAGGAACCAGAGGAGCGCGACGACGAGTCGCGGCGTGAGGAGCGCGAGGACGACGAAGAAGCAGGGCATGGGCCTATCCGGAATGTACGGCTGATCCGGGCTCCGGCAACCGCCTCTTGACGGCGGGCGCTCTGCATCCTACTGTATTAGCTCACTAGTACAGCAGACCGCCGCCGACCGTCGCCCGCCATCGCATGCTCATCACCATCGACCCCACCGACGTGCGACCGATCTACGTCCAGATCATGGACGAGGTCCGTCGTGCGCTCGTGCTCGGCACGCTCGCACCCGAAGAACCGCTCCCATCCGTGCGCCAGCTCGCGGTCGAGCTGCGCGTGAATCCCAACACCGTCGCCCAGGCCTATCGCGAGCTCGAGCGCGAGGGCGTGGTGCACGTGCGTCGCGGCCAGGGGACGTACGCGACGAAGACGCGTCGCAACGGCACGGAGCGGCGCACGCTGGCCCGCGCCGTCGCCACGCGCGCGTTGCGCGAGGCGCATCGGAACGGACTGAGCGCCGACGAGCTGATCGAAGCCATTCGCGCTGCCGCCCACCACCATCACGACGAGGTATCGTCATGACGAGCCCACTTCCCACGCAGCTGCTGGACTCCGATCTCGCGGTTGTGACGCGCGGGCTCACCAAGCGGTACGGTGAGCTGACCGCCGTTCGCGACCTCGCGCTGCAAGTCCCCGCCGGTGCGGTGTACCTGCTCGTCGGGCCGAACGGAGCCGGCAAGAGCACCACGATCAAGGTGCTGCTCGACCTCGTGCGCGCCGATGCCGGCACCGCCGAGGTCCTCGGCGTGAACGTGCGCGACGACGGCCCGACGGTGCGCGCCAACATCGGCTACGTACCCGAGCGCACCGACTGGGGCTACGGCTGGATGCGCGTCGGCCGCCTGCTCGAGCATCACGCGCGCTACTTCCCCACGTGGGACGCGGAGTACGCGGGCCGGCTCGCGCGCATCTTCGAGCTGCGTCCGGAGCGTCGGATGGGGAAGCTCTCGAAGGGGCAGGCGCGCCGCGTGCACCTGCTCATGGCGCTCGCGCATCGCCCTCCACTCCTCGTGCTCGATGAGCCCACGGACGGTCTCGACCCCCTGATGCGCGACGAGACGCGCGGCGTCCTCGCCGAGCATCTGAGCGAGACGCCGACGACGGTGCTCATGTCGACGCATCACGTCGAAGAGGTCGAGCGGCTGGCCGACCACATTGGCGTCATGCGCGGTGGCGAGCTGCGCGCGCAGATGACGATCGCCGAGCTGCAGGGCGGGCTGCGCCGCTATCGTGTGGATGTGCCCGATGGGTGGCAGGGGGTGCCGACGCTCAACGGTGCGGTGCTGCGGCGAATCGCGGCCGCGCGCGAGGTGCAGTGGACGGTGTGGGGTGCGGAGGCGGACATCAGCATGCAGTTCTCGCGGGCGGGCGCGACGGTCCGTGACGTAGCGCCCCTTTCCCTTCTCGATGCGACGTTGGCACTGCTCAACCCCAAGGTGGAGGACCGCGCATGACCACGATCGCGCTGCATCCGGCGCCGCGCTGGAAGACGGTGGCGAAAGAACAGATCAGCGCCGTCGGCGTGGCGCTGCGCACGGAGAGCATCCTCTTCCTGTGCGCGCTCGGACTCATCGCGGTGCTGGCGATCATCAACGCGGTTCGGGCCATCGGGCACGTCCACAACCAGTCGGACTTCGGCTTCGGACCTGCGGGCACCATCCCGATCACGCTGGTGGGCTTCGTGCTGCCGTTCAGCGTGTGGCGGAGCGAGGACCCGGCGCGCCGGTCGTACCACTGGGCGATGCCCGCGGCGCGCGCCCCGCATACGCTCACGAAGACCGCGGCCGGGTGGCTCTGGCTGATGGCGGCTGTGGTGACGTACCTGGTGTTCATCGTCGTCCTCGGCCAGGTCGTCGCGCACATCGACGGATACGGCGGCCCACAGCACCACGTGCCCGCCTGGCAGTGGGTCCTCCCCTTCACATCCGCCACCATCGCGTATCTGCTCGGCTCCACCACGGTCATCGCGAGCGATCACCCGTGGCGCTGGATCATGGGTGTGATCGTCGCGTACGCGGTGACCCTTATGGTGTTCAACGAGCTGGGTTGGGATGGCGCGACGCGTGCGTGGGATGGGATCGTGAATGGGTATCACGGGCTGCGAGCCGCGATATTCGGAGACGTACGCGTGCGGCACGAGGGAGCGAGCGCCGCGCGATGGATCAGCGCAACGGCGATCTGGGGCGCGCTCGGCGCCCTCATGCTGGCCGGGGCGCTCCTGCGTCGCGGCGACGAGTGATCAGCGCGGCGGCACCTTCACCGATGTCACCTTTGCCGAGTAGATGTGCCACGTCCGCTGTTCCGGCGTGGCACCGGTGACGACCGCGCGGCGCAGCGTGTACGTGCCGGCGAAGTGCTGCACGGCGCCGCCGGCCGTCCGCGCGGTCACCTGAACGGGTACCGTCACGTAGCGCGAGCCGGCCGCGCCTTCGATCCGGCTCGGTGTTCCGAGTTGGACCGCGACGGACCAGGTACTGTCGAAGCCGTGTCGGAACGCATCGAACGATTGCCCGCTCGCGGCACCCTCCTGCTCCCACGCGCGGTACGCACGTCGGTAGTCGCGTGCATCTATGGCCGCGTAGTAATCGCGAACGACGGCGACCGCCGCGGCCGCGCTGCCCGAATCAGGCGCCATGGCACCGGTATCAGGCACCGCGGCATCCGTATCACGTGCGGGCGTGCGCCTCATCGCGCCACCGCCGGCGCCGCTGTCACCGCCGCGCGCGACATTGGAGGTCGATGTACCATTCGCCCCCCGCGCACGGTCGTGCCCGCAACTCGCGACACCGGAGCACAACATGACCGTGCAGCAGGCGACGAGCAGTGCGCGACGCCTGCGTGTCTCCGGCATCCCCATCAGCACATCCATCACAGCAGCACCACCGGATCACGATCCAGCGCCACGCGCATCTCCTCCCGCGCCGGCACCTCGAACCGTTCGACGAAGTATCGCGCCACCCGCGTCAATGGCGCCGCCTGCTCCGATTTGAGCAGCAGGTGCCACCGCCACCGTCGCTTGATGCGATCGATGGGACAGGGCGCGGGCCCGACGACCGTCACACCCGGTACCGGGTGCGTCGCGAGCAGCTTGCGAATCCAGTCCGCCGCCGAGATGGCGAGCTGCGCGGTTCCTTCCTCCGTGACACCGCTGCAGATGATGTTCGCGAGCCGCACGTACGGCGCGTAGGCCGGCTCCTTGCGCGCCGGGAGCTCCGCCCTCACGAACGCGAGGTAGTCGTGCGCCACCGCGCACTGCACCGCATGATGCTCCGGCACGCGCGTCTGGATGTACACCTCCCCGCCCTTCGGTCCGCGCCCCGCGCGCCCCGCCACCTGGCTCAGCAGCTGGAAGCTCCGCTCGGATGCGCGGAAGTCCGGCAGGTTGATGCCGACGTCCGCGTCGATCACGCCCACGAGCGTGACGTTCGGGAAGTCCAACCCCTTCGCGATCATCTGCGTGCCGAGGAGAATCTCCACCTCGCCGCGTCCCACGCGATCGAGAATCTCGGCGTGCGCCCACTTGCCGCTCGTCGTATCGACATCCATTCGCGCGATGCGCGCCGATGGGAAACGCTCGGCCAGCAGCCGCTCCACCTGCTGCGTCCCGAGGCCGCGCTGTCGCACGGTCGTGCCCCCGCACCGCTTGCACACGGATGCGGGCGGCTCCTCGTGCAGGCAGTAGTGGCAGACGAGCCGCTCGGGGCTGCGATGATACGTGAGGCTGATGCTGCAATTGGGACAGCTCGGCACGTCGCCGCACGACTCGCACTGCAGGAACGAGGCGTAGCCGCGTCGATTGAGGAGCAGGATGCTCTGCTCCCCGCGCGCGAGTCGGGCGACGAGCGCCTGTTCGAGCGGCTCGCTCACCACGCGCCGGAACGGATCGACGGGCGCGGCGCTCGCGCTCGGCTCGTCCGCGTGCGGCACACGCCGCCGGACGGGACGTGTGTCCACCACCTCCACGCGTGGCAGTCGCCCCGCACCCACGCGCTCGGGCAGCTCGAGCAGTGTGTACTTCCCGCTCGCCGCGTTCTGCCAGCTCTCCAGACTCGGCGTCGCGCTGCCAAGTACCACCACCGCGCCCTCGAGCTGTGCGCGGACCACCGCCACCTCGCGCGCGTGATAGCGCGGCGTCTCGCCGTTCTTGTAACTCCCCTCGTGCTCCTCATCGACGACGATCGCACCGAGATTGTCGAGCGGCGCGAAGATGGCGGAGCGCGCGCCGACCGCGATCCGCTTCTCGCCACGCTTCAGCGCGAGCCACGCGTCGTACCGTTCGCCATCACTCAATGCGGAGTGCAGCACGGCGACGCGATCGCCGAACACGGCGCGGAAGCGGTCGACCGTCTGCGGCGTGAGCGCGATCTCGGGCACGAGGACGATCGCGCTCTGTCCACGCCGCTCGACGATCTCGCGCAGGAGCTCGATGTACACGAGCGTCTTCCCGCTCCCCGTCACGCCGCGCAGCAGAAACACGTCGCCCGGTTTGGCCGACGTGAGCGCCGAGATCGCCGCGTGCTGCGCCGGGGTGGGCTCGTGCGTCGCGGCCGCGCGCCGCTCGCGCGCGGCGAACGGGTCGCGCTGCACGACCGCCTCCTCGATCGCGATCAGCCCGCTGTCGCGCAGCTTCGTGAGCACACTCGCGGAGAAGCCGAGCTGCTCGTGCAGGTGCGACACCGTGCACCGTCCGTCCATGGACTCGAGCAGCTCGTACAGCTCACGCTGCCGGCGCGCCCGCGCGAACAGCCGATCGCGCTCCTGCAGCGACGGCAGCTCGCGGATCACGACGGCCACGCGCTGCGTCTTCTGTGCGGGGCGCGGCGCGGCGGCGCCGGTGAGCGCGGCGGGGAGCACGCACCGCGCGACGAGCCCCAGCGGTACCATGTAGTAGTCCGAGATCCATCGACACAGCGCGAGCAGCGACTCGCTCAATGCGGGCTCCGCATCCGGCACATCGAGAATGGGGCGCACACGCTCGATGCCGTCGCCGTCGGACGGCCCGAGGCAGATGCCGATCGCGCGTCGCGTGCGCACGGGGACGACCACGCGCGTCCCCGGC
>DASVCF010000085.1:0-2293 GCA_036381735.1 Gemmatimonadaceae bacterium
GGAATGGTCCAGCCAGTCGGCGGCCTCCCTGGTCATGGGATACGAGATTGCGGTGACGCCACTGCAGCTCGTCGCGGCATATGCCGCCGTGGCCAACGGTGGCCTGCTGCTGCAGCCCGCCATCATCAGGGAAATTCGCGCGCCCGATGGCTCGGTGATCTTCCACCATGAGCGACGCGTGGTGCGGCGCCTCATGACGCCGGACGTCGCCGCCGAGGTGCGGCGCATGATGATGGGAGTTGTCGAGGAAGGTACGGGCAAGGAGGCCGCGCTCGGCCAGTACACGCTGGCGGGAAAGACCGGCACGGCGCGGCGTACCGGCCCGGACGGGCGCTACGAAGCCGGCGCGTACACCGCGTCGTTCGTCGGACTCTTTCCCGCGGATGATCCGCAGTACGTGATCTACGTGAAGATGGACAGACCGCGGAACTCCATTTTTGGCGCGATGGCGGCGGCGCCGGTATCCAAGATCGTGCTGCAGGCGGCGATCGCTGCACGCAACGCCGCGCTCGACCGTCGCGAACTCACGACGCACGAGTCCCCGCCGGGCTCCATGGATTCGATCGGGAAATCCGTCGCGATCGCACCCGCCGCCGACAGTGGCACCGGCGATGCGGCGGACTCCGAGTCGGTCTCGGTACTGCTCTCGCTGCCCGTTCCGCGGAGCGCGGCGCGGCCGGCGTCGGCTCGCGTCGTGCCCGACGTGCATGGGCTCACGCTGCGCGCGGCGGTGCGCGCTCTGCACGCGGCGGGGTTCCAGGTGCAGCCGGATGGATTCGGCATGGCGAGCGGCACCATGCCGCAGGCCGGCACCACTGCGCCGAGTGGTACGCTCGTACGGCTGGCCACCATACCATGAGCGCGGTCTCCACGGCTCGCATGCTCGCGGCGCTTCGTCACGCCGGGCAGCTCCTCGACCTCACGGGAACAATCCCGGAAGAATTCACGAGTGTCACGGACGACAGTCGAGCCGTGAATTCCGGCGCGCTGTTCGTCGCGGTGCGTGGCGTCATGCGGGATGGGCACGAGTTCCTGCCGCAGGCGGAAACGCAGGGTGCGGCTGCGGCCATCGTGGAAGAGCGGGGGCGCACCGCTCTGCCATCCATCGTCGTCCGTGACGCCCGTCGTTCCGCCGCGCTGGCCGCGGCCATTGCGTACGATGAGCCGGGTCGCGCCCTGCGACTCATCGCCGTCACGGGCACCAATGGCAAGACGACGACCGTCGGCATCCTGCGTCATCTGCTCGACAATGTCGAGGGGCGCAGCGCATCCATTGGGACGCTCGGCGTGCTCGCGGGGAGCGATGGCGAACCGGTGCCTGGCGGCGCGGGCCTCACGACGCCGGGGCCAGTCGAGCTGCAGCGCGTCCTGCGCCTGCTTGCCGATGGGGGTGTGCGCACGATCGCCATGGAGGTGTCGTCGCACAGTCTCGATCAGCATCGCGTCGATGGGCTGACGTTCGCGGCCGCGGTGTTCACGAACTTCACCCGCGATCATCTCGATTACCACGGTACGATGGACAAGTACTTCGCCGCGAAGGCCAGGCTGGTCGCGCAGCTCGCGCCGCGAACTGGCCTCGCCGTGGTGAATGCGGACGATCCGGCGTGGCGTAAGCTGCCGCGCGCGCCGCGCCTCCTGACGTTCGGCCTGGGCGATGACGCTACAGTACGCGCAGAGTCCGTGAGCTATCAGCCGCGTGGCAGTGAATGGCGCCTCTGCGCGGATGGACAGCGGCATTCGCTGCACCTGCCGCTCATTGGCGATTTCAACGTCGTGAATGCGCTCGGCGCTGCTGCCACGGCGTGGCACCTGGGGATGCCGCTGGGCGAGATCGCCTCGCGGCTGCGCACCACGCCGCAGGTGCCGGGCCGACTGGAGGTGATTCACGAGCGTCCCACGGTGCTGCGCGACTACGCGCACACGCCCGATGCGCTCGAGCGCGCGCTCGCCGCGGTACGACCCTTCACGCGACGGCGGCTCATCGTCGTCTTTGGCGCCGGCGGCGACCGCGATCGGGGGAAGCGGCCGCAAATGGGCAACCTCGCCGAACGCGCGGCCGATCACGTCATTCTCACCAGTGATAATCCGCGCACCGAAGATCCCGAAGCCATTCTCGACGACATCGAGGCGGGCATGCGCAAGGCGAACCATGAACGTATCGAGCAGCGCGAGCGCGCCATTCAGCGGGCGCTCGAGATGGCAGATCCCGCCAACGATGTGGTGCTGCTGGCCGGGAAGGGACACGAGACGTACCAGGTGCGTGGCACCACGCGACACCCATTCGACGAGAAGG
>DASVCF010000086.1:0-9903 GCA_036381735.1 Gemmatimonadaceae bacterium
GCCCCTTTTGATCACCACTCACAACTCGCGCGTTTTCACCCTGTCGTCCCGAACCCCGCCGCGACGCAGTTGATCGAGAGGAGCAGCGCCGAGAGATAGGTCGAGCGCGCCGGATCATCGGGCGCTGCGGCACGGACGCGCGCCAGGAGATCGATCTGCTGGCGGTGCGCCCACGCGAGCATCCCGTGGCGCCGGCCGAGGCGGCGGCGGAAGTTCGGGAAGCGATCGCCGAGCGTGCGCGACCGCGTCACCTGCTGGATGCTCTCGATGGTGCGGTCGTGCTCCACCTCGATCATCTCGAAGATGGCGCGACGCGCGCGCTCATCGGGGACGAGCTCGGCGTAGGCGCGCGCGAGCGTGAGGTCCACCTGGAGCAGCGTCTTCTCGACCTCGTCGATGATCAGGCGGAAGATGCGCGAATCGGCGAACATGCGATGCAACAGCGTGCGGCCGCGCTCGCCGCGAATCTCGAGGAACGCCGAGAGCGCGCTGCCCACGCCATACCAGCCGGGGACGAAGTGCCGGTTCTGCGTCCACGCGAACACCCACGGGATCGCGCGCAGATCGGCGAGTGAGCGCGTGCCCGTACGGCGCGCCGGACGCGAGCCGATGTTGAGGAGCGAGAGCTCCTCCAGCGGCGACGACGCCGTGTAGTACGTGATGAAGTGCGGATGGCGGATGAGCGTCCGGTAGGCGGCCTGCGCCGCACCCGCGAGGGCCTCCATCGCTTCATCGAATCCGCCGAACGTCTCTTCCGCCGCGCCCGCGAGCGAGCATTCGAGCACGCTCGCGGCGAGCAGCTCGAGGTAGCTGCTCGCCGTCTCACGTGTCGCGAACTTGAAGGACACCACCTCGCCCTGCTCGGTGAGTCGCAAGCGCGCGCGGATCGTGTCACGGGGCTGTGCCGCGATCGCGCGGTGCGTGGGCGCGCCGCCGCGACTCACGGAGCCGCCGCGTCCATGGAAGTACGAGATGGTCACGCCCGCATCCGCGGCGACGCGCGCGAGCTTGGTCTGCGCCTTGTACAGCTCCCAGTTGGAGGTGAGGAAGCCGCCGTCCTTGTTCGAGTCGGAGTAGCCGAGCATCACTTCCTGCACGCCGCCCAGCGCGCGCACGCTGCGCTTCACGAGCGGCACCTCCAGCACCGTGCGCATGACCCCCGGCGCGCGGCGCAGGTCGTCGATCGTCTCGAACAGCGGGACGATGGGGAGCGTACAGCTCTCGACGCCGAGCTCGTCGCTGAAGAGCCCCGCTTCCTTGGCCAGCAGATACGCGGCGAGGACATCCGTGGCGCGCTCCGTCCCGCTGATGATCAGACTGCCGATCGCGCGGCGGTCCACCTGTTCGCGCAGCTCGCGCACCAGCCGGAACATGCCCAGGCTCTGTGCCGCCTCGTCCGGCAACCCCTCGTCCGAGGGACGCGGCCGGCCCGGCGTGCCCAGCGCTTCACGAATCCACGCGGTGTACGTCGGTCCGTGCGGCGCGATGCCGCCCGCCTCCTCGGGCTCCACCGCGTGCTGCCGGGCGTACATCGCGCGGATGACGGACGCGAGGTCGCGCGCGTGCGTGCGCAGATCGAGACGCGCCGTGCAGAAGCGGAACGCCTCCACCTCGCGTCGCAGCGGCGTGACGAGCGTTCGCGCCACGGCGGTGCTGTGCGCGTCGTCGAGCGCGCGCTCCAGCGTGCGCAGCTCGGTGATGAGCTCGTCGGCGTTCGCATAGGCGCGGCCAGGGGCGGCCGGCTCGCCGGACTCCATCGTCTCGGCCCGCGCGATGCTCGCGGCCAGCTTCCGCTGGATGCACGCGAGGTACTGCCGGAACAGCTCACCCGGATTGCGGGTGGCGAGATGGTCGGCGTCTCCGCTCTCCGCGAGTGCTTTCGCGAGCGCGCGGCGAAACGCGGCACCGATGTTCAGCGAGCGCTCCGAGATGCTGAGCGTCCCCAGTACTTCGATGATGCGCCGCTCGTGGCGGCGCAGGCTCGCGAGGTAATGTTGGAGCACGGCGTGCCGCGTGACCTCGTTCGTCACGTTCGGATTGCCATCACGGTCGCCGCCGATCCACGAGCCGAAGTGCACGAACGTCGGGAGATCGAACCGCTCCTGCGGGTAGTACTCCTCCAGCGCGCGCGCGAGCTCGTCGTGCACGATGGCGACCGAGTCGTAGAGCGTCTCGTTGAAGAAGTGCAGCCCCCACACCACCTCCTGCGCGACGGTGGGTCGCTCGAGGCGCAGCTCGCCGGTCATCCAGAGCAGATCGATCTCGGCCCGGAGGCGGGCCACCAGTCGCGCGCGTTCGCGCGGCGTCGTGCCGTGGGGATCGAGCGCGTGGAGCAGCTGGTAGATGGCGCGGTGCTTCTCGAGCACCGTGACGCGCTTCGCTTCCGTGGGGTGCGCGGTGATCACGGGGCTGACACTCGCTGACCGGAGCAGCGCGCGGATGGCATCCGGCGTCACGCCCGATGCCCGCCACCCCGCGACGACGTGCGCGAACGTCCCGAGCAGCGCCTGCGCGCCCTGATCGGTCTCGGCTTCACGGAGCGCATGCGTCGCCTCGAAGCGGTCCGCGATGCTCAACAGCTGCGCCTGGATGCCGAGCGCCTGGAGTGCGCGGGCGATGCGATCCGGCGGCGCGGAGGCATCCAGCGGGGCGCCGCGCAGCATGGGCTCGAGCGCCGGCTCGCGCGCGCGGAGCACGCTCGCGAAGAGCGTGGCGAGGAGCTCGTCGGCCTCGGCACCCGACGCCGGCTCGGGTCCGGCCGGAATGGCGCCCGGCCTGACCCGCGGCTCGGTTGGCGCGTGCTGCTGCGCCGGCATCACGTCACCCGATCGCGCGGCGTCTCGCCGCGGAAGAACGCGACGAGGTTCTCGATCGCGCGCTCGCCCATCGCCACGCGCGTCTCCATCGTCGCGCTCCCCAGATGCGGCAGGAGCACGACGTTGTCCATCCCGAGCAGCGCGGGCGTGACCGATGGCTCGCGCTCGAACACGTCGAGCCCGGCGCCCGCGATGGTGTGCGCGCACAGTGCCTCGACGAGCGCCGCCTCATCCACAACATCGCCCCGCGAGGTGTTGATCAGGAACGCCTCGCGCTTCATCTGGCCGAGCCGCTCCGCGTTCACGAGGTGCCGCGTCTCCGGCGTCGCTGGACAGTGCACCGACACGAAGTCGCTCTCACGCAGCACCGCCTCGACCGAGTCGCGCCGCTCGATGCCGAGCGCCTGAACCTCGTTCTCCCGCACGGGCGCGGGATCGTAGAAGAGCACGCGCATCCCGAATCCCTGCCGCGCGCGCTGCGCGACCGCGCGGCCGATGCGTCCCATGCCGATGAGCCCCAGCGTCTTCCCGGTCACTCGCGTGCCGAGCATGTGCGTGGGCGCCCATCCCATCCACGCGCCGTCGCGCACGTGCCGCTCCCCTTCCCCGGTGCGCCGCGCGACCATGAGCAGGAGCGTGATCGCAAGATCGGCCGTGTCATCGGTGAGTACGTCGGGCGTGTTCGTGACGACGATGTCGTTCGCGCGCGCCGCGGCGATGTCGATGTGATTGAAGCCCACACCGAAGTTGGCGATCATGCGCATCCGTCGCGGCTCCGTCGAGAGCACGTCCTTGGTGACGCGGTCGGTGACGGTGCAGAGCAGACCGTCCGCGGTGCGAACGGCCTCCGCGAGCGCCGCGGCATCGAGTGGGCGATCGTCGCGGCTGAGCCGCGCATCGAACAGGTCGCCGAGTTGCGCTTCGACCGGCGCCGGGAGGCGGCGCGTGACGACGACAGTGGGGCGTGCGGTCATGTCAGATGAGGACGGTGCCGGCGCTCCGCCGATCGAGCGCCTGATGCATTGTCGTGCCGAGCTCGGCGGGGCTCGGCGCCACCATGAGACCGGACGAGCGCATGAGCTCGGCCTTCTCGGCGGCAGTGTCGCCAAAGGCGGAGATGATCGCGCCCGCGTGCCCCATGCGCCGCCCGGTGGGCGCCGTGAGCCCGGCCACGTAGCCCACGACGGGCTTCGTCATCCGGTCGCGCACGAAGAGCGCGGCGTCCGCTTCCTGCGGCCCGCCGATCTCGCCGATCATCATCACACCATCGGTCTCGTCATCCTCTTCGAACCGCTCGAGGATGTCGGTGAAGGTGCACCCGGTAATGGGGTCGCCGCCAATCCCGACGCTCGTGCTCACGCCGAGCCCGACGGCACGCATCTGGGACGCGGCCTCGTAGCCGAGCGTGCCGGAGCGGGAGACGATGCCCACGCGCCCCGGCGCGTAGATGCTCCCCGGCATGATGCCGAGCATCGCCTTCCCCGCGCTGATGACGCCGGCGCAGTTCGGCCCCACGAGCAGTGAGCGCTGCTCGCGCGGATAGCGCCGCTGGTAGCGCTTCACACGCATCATGTCCTGCGCGGGGATGCCATCGGTGATGACGACGATCAGGCGAAGTCCAGCATCCGCCGCTTCCATGATCGCGTCGGCGCAGAAGGGCGCGGGAACGAAAATGCCCGTGGCCGTCGCACCGGTCGCGCGCACGGCCTCCTTCACGGTGTCGAACACCGGGAGGCCCAGATGCGTCGTGCCGCCCTTCCCCGGCGTGACCCCGCCCACGATGTTCGTGCCGTAGGCGATCGCGTCCTTCGCGTGAAAGGTCGCCTTGTCGCCGGTGAACCCCTGGATGATGACCCGAGTGCTCCGATCGATGAGGATGCTCATGATGCCCTCGCCGCAGCGGGCATGATGTCGACGCGCGGCTGGTGCAGCGCGGCCACCGCGCGCTCGGCGGCATCCGCCAGATGCTCCGCGGCCGCGATGGGGAGCTCGCTCTCGCGCAGCAGGCGGCGCCCCTCTTCGGCGTTGGTGCCCGCGAGGCGCGCGATCACCGGTACGGGGACCTGCACCTCGCGCGCCGCCTGGATGATGCCGCGCGCCACCCAGTCACATCGATTGATGCCGGCGAAGATGTTGACGAGCACCACGCGCACGCGGGGATCGGAGAGCACGAGGCGGAACGCCGCCGCGACGCGCTCGGGCGATGCACCGCCGCCGATGTCGAGGAAGTTGGCCGGCTCGCCGCCCGCGTGCTTGATCATGTCCATCGTGGCCATGGCGAGCCCCGCGCCGTTCACGATGCATCCGATGTCGCCGTCGAGCGCGATGTAGTTGAGCCCGTGCTTCGCCGCCTCGGCGTCGCGCGGATCCTCCTCGGCGTAGTCGCGCAGCTCGCGCACGTCGGGACGCCGGAAGAGCGCGTTGTCGTCGAACGTCATCTTCGTGTCGAGCGCGAGCACCGTTCCATCGTCGGTGACGGCGAGCGGGTTGATCTCGACCATCGTGGCATCGAGGTCGACGAAGGCGCGATACGCGCCGAGGATGGCCCGCACCGCTTGCGCGATCTGCTGCGGACCCAGGCCGAGTCCGAACGCGAGCTCGCGCGCCTGGAACGCCTGCATCCCGACCGCCGGCTCGATCACTTCGCGCAGGATCGTGCTCGGCTCGTGCGCGGCGATCTCCTCGATCTCCATGCCGCCGCGCGGCGCGGCCACGACGCACACCCGCTCGGCGCGACGGTCGAGCACGAGCCCGATGTAGAGCTCGCGCGCGATCGGGACGGCGGCTTCCACATAGAGCCGGTGCACCACCTTCCCCGCGGGTCCCGTCTGATGCGTGACGAGCCGGCGTCCGAGCAGGTCGCTCGCGGCCGCGCGCACGTCTTCTTCACTCGTGCAGAGTCGCACACCGCCCGCCTTCCCACGCGCGCCGGAGTGGATCTGCGCCTTCACCACCCACCGCCCACCCCCGATCTCCTCCGCGCGATACACCGCCTGGTCCGGCGAGTACACGACGCCCCCATGCGGCACGGGGACGCCGAATCCGGAGAGGAGCTCCTTGGCTTGGTACTCGTGAATATCCATCTCGATTTCCGGATCGGAGTGAGTCAGTGGGTCAGTGGGTCAGTGGGTCAGTGAGTCAGGAACGGCTCATGGGGCAAGGTTGTCATTCCGAGCGGGAGCGAGGGATCGCGCTGCCGCGCTGTCATTCCGAGCGCAGCGAGGAATCCCGGGCTGGCGAGGAGATCCCTCGCTCCGCTCGGGATGACGTCTCCGCTCGGGACGACGTCTCCGCTCGGGACGACACCTTTACCCTGCGGGCAGCATCTGACTCACTGACCGACTGACTCACTGACTCACTTTTCCCGCCCATCTTCTTCGCCATCTCGACCACATTCCTCGCCATGCGTGCCGAGGCCGCGTCGATCATCTTGCCGTCGAGCTGCGCGGCGCCGCGTCCCGACGCTTCGGCTTCCTCGAGCGCGTCCAGGATGCGCGTGGCGCGCAGTACTTCGTCGGGCGACGGCGTGAACACTTCGTTCGCGATCGTGATCTGCGACGGGTGAATCGCCCACTTCCCCTCGCACCCGAGTGCTGCGGCCCGGCGCGCCGCGGCGGTGTAGCCATCGGCGTCGGCGAAATCGCCGAACGGACCGTCGATGGCGCGCAGCCCGTACGCGCGACACGCAACGATGATCCGCGAGAGCGCGGCGTGCCACTGATCGCCCGGGTAGTCCGGATTGAGGCCGCCGATGCTCGTGGTGCGCGCGCGCATGCTCGCCGCGAAGTCCGCGACGCCGAAGTGCATGGCCTCGAGCCGCGCGCTCGACTGCGCGATCGCTTCGACGTTCGCCATCCCCAGCGCGGTCTCGATGAGCACTTCGATCCCGATGCGGCGCGGCAGACGCCGTGCGTCCTCGATCTGCGTGAGCAGCGCGTCCACCAGATACACGTCCGCCGGGACGCCGACTTTCGGGAGGAGCACGGTGTCCATCCGATGCCCCGCGCGCTCCACGACGTCGATGAGATCGTGATACATGTACGGCGTGTCGATGCCGTTCACGCGCACGCACACGCTCTTGCCACGCGCCCGCCAATCGATCTCGAGCAGGGTGTCGATCGCGTTCTTCCGCGCCTGCTCCTTGTCGGACGGCGCGACCGCGTCCTCGAGATCGAGGAAGACGTAATCCGCCGCGCTCGCCGCGGCCTTCGGGAACAGCTCCGGCCGCGACGCGGGGACGGCCAGCTCGCTCCGCTGCAGCCGTGGTGTCCGAAGCTCGTGATGCGTGAGACTCATGGCGCCGCCGCCGCGCGCGTCTCGGGACGAGCCTTCGAGCGCACCGGGGACGGCGTCGTGCTCGCCGGCGCTTGCGTGTCGGGCGAGCGCGCGGCCGACGTGGGCGCGATGGTCTTCGCCGTCTTCCGGAAGTGCTCGGCGGCAGCCGCCACGCCGCTCCCCAGCTCGATCTCGATCCCCACGTCGCGCATCGCCATCTCCGCACCTGCGAGCGCGCCGAGGAGCATGAGCTCGTTCAGGTCGCCCATGTGTCCGATGCGGAACAGCTTTCCGGCAACCTGCGCGAGCCCCGCGCCGAGTGCGAGATCGTAGCGACGAAACGCGACGTCGATCACGTCGGCGCCGCTCACGCCGGGCGGCACCATCACGGCGCTCACCGTATCGGAGTACCACTGCGGTGCGCGGGCGCAGAGCTCGAGCCCCCACGCACGCACCGCGGCGCGCGTCCCCTCGGCCAATCGGTGATGCCGCGCGTACACGTTGTCGAGCCCTTCCTCGAGCAGCATGTCGAGCGACTCGCGCAGCCCGTGCATCAGATGCACCGCGGGCGTGTACGGGAAGTAGCCGCTCGCGTTCGCCTTGATCATGTCGCCGAAGTCGAAGAAGACGCGCGGACAGGTGGCCGACTGTCGACGCTCGAGCGCCTTCTGGCTCGCGACGACGATCCCGAGTCCCGATGGAAGCATGAGCCCCTTCTGTGAGCCGGTGATCATGAGATCCACACCCCACTCGTCCATCTTGAACGGGATGCTCGCCAGCGAGCTCACCGCATCGACATACAGCAGCGCCGGGTGGTCAGCCGCGTCGATGGCCTGCCGGACGGCGGCGATGTCGCTCGTCACACCCGTCGCCGTCTCGTTGTGCACGACGAGCACGCCCTTGATCTCGTGCGCGGTGTCGGCGCGCAGCGCCTCCTCGATGCGCTCGGGCGGCGCGCCCTCACCCCATTCGACTTCCATCACGTCGACGTTCATCCCGAGTCGCTGCGCGGCGTCGATGAACAGGTGACTGAACTGGCCGAAACGTGGCGCGAGCAGGCGATCGCCGGGCGAGCAGGTGTTGACGAGCGCGGCTTCCCACATGCCGGTGCCCGTGGCCGGGAAAATGAAGGGCTGCCCGTCGGTGGTGCCGACGAGCGTGCGCAGATCGGTGAAGAGCGAGCGCGGCAGCGCGGGGAAGGCGGACGAGCGATGGTCTTCCGCCGCGCAGTGCATCGCGCGAAGCACACGATCGGGGACGTTGGACGGTCCGGGGACGAAGAGGAAGTTACGGCCAGACATGCGGCGCTCCCGAAGCTGTGGAGTGATGGGCGTCCGTGGAGGACGGCAGGTGGCCCTCGCGCGAACGGTGATCAGACGTGATCGTTAAGGCGATGACAACACCGCCGTCACACACCGCGCCGCACGCCGGCTCGAGCCGGCCGCTCGACGCGCGCACCACGCTCACCGAGCTGTACTGGGCCGGCGTGCGTGCAGTGGAGCCCGGCCCCGCGTTGCGGGCCGCGCTCGAGCGACGCGACGCAAGATTCGCGCGCCGTGTCTGGCTGATCGCGTTGGGGAAGGCAGCGTACCCGATGGCCGAGGCCGCGCTGCAGGTGATGGCGTCGCGCGGCGTCGTGCCGGCAGGCGGGATCATCATCGCGCCGGATGCGCGACCGTCGCCGCATCCGAGCATCGTCTCGGTGACGGGCGACCATCCAATCCCCGGCGCGCGGTCGTTCGCGGCTGCCGAGCGGCTGGGCGAGCTCGTCGCGCGACGCCGACCGGGCGACGAGGTGCTGGTACTGCTCTCGGGCGGCGCATCGAGTCTCGCCGCCGCGCCGGTCGCGGGGCTCCAGCCCGCGGAGCTCACCGCGCTGTACGCGCTGCTCCTCGGCTCTGGACTCGACATCCGCGCGATGAACGCCATTCGCAAACGCTGCTCCCGCTGGGCGGCGGGCCGACTCGCCGCCGCACTCCATCCGGTACCCGTGTCGCAGTTCGTGATCTCCGACGTCATCGGCGACGACCTGGCCGCCATCGGCTCCGGACCATGCGTGCCCGACGTGAGCACCGCAACCGACGTCCACACCGCGCTGGCGGACGCCGGCCTCTGGGATCGCACGCCAAGCGGCGTGCGCGAGTACCTGCACACCGTGGAGCACGATCCATCGCTCGAAACACCCAAACCCGGCGACGCTGCGTTCGACTCCGTCGAGACGGAGATCGTCGCCGGGAACCGCATCGCGCTCGAGGCGATCGCCGCGCGCGCCGCCGAGCTCGGCTACGCACCGCGGATCGTCGACTCCGCCCTCGCCGGCGAAGCCTCGGAACTTGGCGCACGACTCGGCGCTTCTGTGCGAAGCTACTGCGACGCCGCCCACGCGACCCTGCCCGGTCGGATGGACACCCCCTGCCTCATCTGGGGGGGAGAGCCGACGGTGACGCTTCCCGCCGCCGGGAGCACCGGGATGGGCGGCCGCTGCCAGGAGCTCGCGCTCGCCGCCGCCCGCGTGCTCGCGACGACGAGCGCATCCGCGGCTCCGCCGTCATCCACTTCGACGCTTCTCGCCGCCGGCACCGACGGCCGCGACGGCGCCACGGATGCCGCGGGGGCGATCGTCGACAGCGGCACGTGGGATGCGATTCGCGACGCCGGACGGGACCCCGCCCACGATCTCGCCGTCCACGACTCCTACTCCGCCCTCGATGCGGCCGGTGCCGTGTTGCGAACCGGCCTCACGGGGACGAACGTCATGGACGTGATCATCGGGATCTGCGACCGCAAAAAAAAGTGAGTCAGTAGGTCAGTG
>DASVCF010000087.1:0-115161 GCA_036381735.1 Gemmatimonadaceae bacterium
GGCGCGGTGACGCTTCGCGCGAAGACCGCTGGCGATACGTTGGGCATCGCGGTGCATCCCGGGGAGGTAGCGGACATCGATTCGACGCGCGCGATCGTGCGAATCGCCAGAGATTCCGCATCCAACTGGATGTGGACCAGCGGACGCCTCGCGTTTGATCAGACGTCACTGCCCGCGGTGCTCGCGGCGCTTCATCGCTGGTACGATGTCGACTTTCAGCTCGATGATTCGACACTGGCCACGCAGTACTTCACCGGTGCATTCGATACAGCAGCATCCCTCCCGCAAATTCTCGACATCCTGGGCCCCCTGGTCCATGCGCGGTTCGAGCAACACGGGAGGGTGGTAGTCGTGACTCGACGGCCGGGCGGCCGGTAAGACCCGGCACTACGCGAACAATTCCAATCTGAATGCGGGGGCCTCATCGGCCCTCTGCCGGAGGCACATCCATGAGCGTGAGAAGCGTGAGAGGGAGAGCGTTGCTGTGCTTGCTGTGTGTAGCGCTGTGCTACGTGGTAAGCCTCGGCGTACCGCAGCTTCGAGCGCAAGGCGAGACGGCCGCCGTGCGCCTGCGTCCGGTGACGGCACTGACGCCAGCGCAGGATTCGGCGCGCGGGCAGCCCTTGGGAGCCGCCGCTGAGCAGCGGATCACGCTCGCGCTGCACGACGTGGCGTTGAAGGACGCGTTGCGGGTGATCGCGACGCAGGGGAACGTCGTGCTCTTCTACAACGATCACGATCTCCCAGCCGATCGGCGCGTGTCCCTCGTCGTGACGGATGCGACCATCATACAAGCGCTCCGAATGGCGTTGCGCGGGACCGGGCTGACGGCGCGTACGATTGCCGGCGGAATTGTCCTCGTGCGACGCGCGACGACACCACAACGCCCGGAGATGCGCGAGCAGCAGGGTGCCATTCGCGGGACGATTACGGACTCGACCACGAGCGCGCCCGTAGGCGGAGCCACGGTCGCCGTGAACGACGGCGAGCCTCGGACGGTCACGGGCGCGGACGGCAGCTACCGCCTCGCACACGTGCCGGCGGGAATGGTCACACTCAATGTGCGACGCCTCGGGTACGCTCCGGCATCTCGGCAGGTCACAGTCTACCCGGACAGCGAGACGGTGGTTGATGTGCGGCTCGTGTCGGCGCCGCAGATGTTGGATGAGGTGGTGACGACGGGGACGGTCGTGCCGACGGAGGTGAGAGCGCTACCAACGCCGATCACCGTGATCAACGGGGCAGACATCGCCCGCCAGCATCCACACTCCATCCAAGAACTATTTCGGCAAGCTGTTCCGAGCGCCGTGAGCTGGGACTTCGCTGCCTATCCCTATCAGACGGCCTTCTCCGTTCGCGGTGCCAGTACGCTGAGTCCCGGTGTGGCTCAGATGAAAGTCTTCATCGACGGGACCGAAGCAGCATTTCCCACCGCTGCGGGAATCGACCCGAACAGCATCGCGCGCGTGGAAGTGGTTCGGGGACCCGAGGCAGCAGCGATCCATGGCGCCGATGCATCCGGTGGTGTCATTCAAATCTTCACCAAGCATGGAGATATCGGCCTCACCCGCCCGCAGGTGGATGCGCAAGTCGCCCTCGGTATGGTGCAGACACCGTATGCGGGTTACGAGCGCGTGCCTCGCCAAACGTACGCGGCATCGCTGAGTGGTGGTGGATCGGACGTGAGTTACAGTGTCGGCGCAGGCTACTCGCATACGGACGACTACGTCGCCGCGGTTAGCGCGCAATCCAATCCCAGCGTGCATGGTGGAATGCACTTCGTGCATGGCATGACGACCATCGACATATCCGGCCAATACTATACGCAGCAGGACCCGCAAGCGTATAACCCGGCAGTGATGGAAAGTGGCCTCGCATCCTACTCGAAGCCGTTCTATCTCCCCTTCGACGTACAAAGCCAGAGGGTCGGTGCCCGCATCCATATGACGCCAGCAACTTGGTGGCAGCACACGCTCACCATGGGTCTTGACCGCCTCACCGAGGAAGCGGAGCAGACACAGCCTCGATTGACGACCCCCGCGGACACCCTGCTCGAGGTACTCAGCTTCGATTACGCGAAGACATCACTCGGTTACAACACGTCAGTGCAAGGAACGCTTGGCGCAGGCCTTACCGGTTCGCTCACGGCCGGATTCGACTATTACAACCGGCCAGCGACCTCGTGGTACACGTTTAGCGCGCTGGCAACGACGGGCCCAATCCGAACCGCACCGAGCGGTGCTTTCACAGTCAACCGGTATGCCACTCAGAACACCGGCTATTTCACCCAGTTTCAGCTTGCCGTCCATGACGCGCTGTTCGTGACGGGCGGCCTCCGCGGTGATCAGAACACGGACTTCGGTGCAGATGTCGGCACACGCCTGTCTCCTCAGGTGGGAATCTCATATGTGCACCCGATTGGCGCCGTAACCCTCAAGCTCCGTGGCTCCTATGGACGAGCGATCCGGGCGCCGGGGGCCGGCCTGAAGTTCGCCGCCGTGACGCCGGCGGGCGACGTGCTTGCGAATCCACTGTTGGGACCGGAGCGGCAGCAAGGAGGAGACGCCGGCCTAGACGCCACGTTCGGCTCTCGCGGCTCGCTGAGCGCGACGTACTACAACCAGACCGCTGACGATCTCATTCAGCAGGTCCCGATGCAGAGCGATTCGGTACCGACGTCGCAGTATCAGAACGTTGGGCGCGTCAAGAATGCGGGGATTGAGCTCGAAGGCTCCGTGACGGTCGGCCCGATGCTCCTCAAGGGCCAATACGGATACACGAGAAGCAGGATCGAGCGGCTGGCACCAGGCTATACAGGGGATCTGCGTGTAGGGGACCAATCGCTCTGGACGCCCAAGCAGACGGGTGGCATGTCGCTCAGCCTCGCACCGCGGCAGGGAACGAGCATCACTGCTGGACTGACATACGTTGGCAGCTGGACGTATTACGACGTCCTCGGCGAACTCCGCTGTTTCGGCAAGACGGGGCCATGCCAGCCAACCTCGAGAGATTACCTCACGACGTATCCTGGCTTCGCCAAGGTCAATCTCACCATCTCGCAGCAGCTCGAACAGTTTATCTCGGCGTTCCTCTCGGTCGATAACCTGACGAACAACGACGCCTACGAGGCCACGAATATCAATCCGGTGATGGGACGCATTACGACCATCGGAGTCCGGTTCCAGTACTGATGGCCGCCGAGAGATCACGCCAGCGTGAGAATGGCTGCTGGCCATCGTTATCGACGGAAGAACAACTCCGCCGCCGGCTCTGCACCGTCATCCTCGTGTTGGTCTTCGTCCAGGCTTGCCTCGTCGTTCCCCACCAGCTCGCTGCCCAGGATGCAGCGCCGACAACGACGTTACGGCCGCTGCCGATTCCCGCAGCACTGGGCATGAAGCACATCGGGGACTTTCAACCGATTGCGGTGTCGCCCGATGGAACGAAAGTGCTATTCACGATGTGCAATCCCCAGCGCCAGGTACGCGCGCGGGCAGGGCAAAGTCTCCGCCCACACGACGTACAGGCCGGCACTGGTTGCGACGTTCTACTGTCCGACGTTGCGAATGGCCGCGTGACGGATCTCACGGGTGGACAGGGTAACAACTGGGGGGCGAGCTGGTCTCCCACCGGAGAGCGAGTTGCCTATCTCTCGGACCGTACCGGTGTCGTGCGACTCTACGTCACCTCTCGTGCGGGCGAGACTCATGTGCTTGGCGAGGCGAAGTCTTACCAGGTCCCACGATGGGTCGACGCGACGAAGATCGTGTATCTGGCACCCCCCGAAGACTCGAGCCGCACGCGGACAGTGTCTGATCCATATCTCACCACATCACACGTGCCGGGCGCCACGCCGACCGTATACCGCTCGCGTGCAAACCTGACGGCAGCCGAGCTGCAGCAGCACTCGGCCGCAACATCCGACGCTACGGCCTACCCGATCGAATGGCGGCGAGCTGCAATGATCGTCATGGACCTCGAGTCAGGGAGACGCACCGTACTTGAATCTGGTGAAGTGTTCGCGTCCGATAACGTGGGCTCGTTCGCGATGCCGTCGCCAGATGGGAAGCTCATTGCGTACAGCATCAGCCGTGGCTTCGCCGGCCCGAATACGTTCCAACAGTCCTTCGATCTGGTGATTTCCACGACTGGCGATCCTGTCAGCAAACGGGTCGTTGCTCGGCGTGTCCCGCAGTGGTTCGGCGCCGATGTCAGCTGGTCACCCGATGGAAGGTATGTCGCGTGGTTCACCGATGGTCCACGGGACCCCGGCAACGTCTACGTGTACGATGCGCGCACGGATCGCACGCGCTGCCTGACCCCAAGAGAGCACCCGGACTTTTCTCCGGGTGTGAGCGCTCAGGGTGTGAATCCTCCGGTCTGGCTCGATGCCCACACCATCGTTGCGAGGACATTCACGGGTCCCCACGACACCGCTTACGAATTGGCTGTCCCACACGCGCTCTGGACGATTGACGTGGAAAGCGGGTCGGCCCACGAGGTCACATCGATCGAGGGCGCGACGATCTTCAGCATACTCACTCGAGCACCCTCACAGCTGGCACTGCGAATTGGCTCGGAAATCGTGGTCGCCCTCGAGGACAGCGCGACATACCATCAGACGTTGTATGCGGTGAACCTGGACGACGGGAGCGTTCAGGCACTCCCGACCGGCCTGGACGCGGCCGAGCCACACAACATCGGGTACTGGACCTACTGGGATTCTCCGCGCGGGTCTGCGGACGGGCGTTCCATCGTCTACGTGCGGCAGTCCGCGGACGAGTCACCGGACATCTGGCTGCTGCCGATTGGCAGCGCACCGCGGCGCATCACCCGCCTCAATCCTGTTTTCGACTCGATTCCCCTCGGCAAGACGAGGATGTTATCGTACGCGGATACCAGTGGGACGATGCTCCGCGCGGCTCTCCTTCTCCCTCCGCACTGGACTGCCGGTCATCGCGTTCCGCTCATTGTCTACCCCTACGGGGGAGAGAAGAGATCGCACTGGATCAACAAGTTCGGGCTCAGCTTGATGGCGGAGGCCGTCGACAACATGCAGATCTTCGCGACGCGCGGCTATGCGGTGCTGCTGCCGGATGCCCCGGTGCATGTTGGCACTCCCATGACGGACATCGCGCGCACGGTGCTCGCTGGTGTCGATGCCGCAATTCGTCTCGGATATGCCGACCCAGCGCGGATCGGAGTGCTGGGACATAGCTACGGCGGCTACACGGTGTTCTCTCTGATTGTGCAGACACACCGCTTTCGTGCAGCCGTCGCCGCCTCCGGGTTTTCGGACTGGGTGCCGATGTACGCCGCGCTGAGCGAGGATGGTTCTGCACAGGGCATCGCCCAGGCGGAGCAGAGAGAGTACGGCTTGGGCGGAAGTCCGTGGGAAGTTCGCTACCGGTACATTGCGAACTCTCCCTTCTACTTCTTCGACCGGGTCACGACCCCGACGCTCATCGTGCACGGGACACGCGATGCTCTGCTGGACTGGAATTCAGCCATGTCTTTCGTCGCCTTGCGACGTCTCGGAAAGGATGCAGCGCTGGCGTTGTACAGCGGAGAACAGCATGTGATTGGTGATTGGCGCTACGCCAATCAGCTGGATTATCTCGAGCGAGTGGTCGCGTGGTTCGATCGCTACATGTGTCCGGATCGCGGCTCGGCAGTGATATGTGATTGAATGGATGTTGGTGGCTGAAATCGACTGTCTGTGTCAGGCTCGCGTCCACATGTCGTTCATTTCCCTGGGGATACAATCCGATCTGGCCGGTGGGTGCGGAGTATTGCGCTAGTACTTCTTGCTAGTACTTCTTACAGATGGAAGCCCACGCTACCGGGGGCCTGCATCGGTCCGGTTGCGAGGTTGACCTCCGGCGGAATGCCGCTGCTCTTCGTCTCACGAACGATGTCGCCGCTGGCGACCGTCGGAGTTTCGTAGGACTTCTTCATATGCACCTCCTACAATGCCCTCTGGCGAGGGGTGATGGACTTGCTTCCTTGGCACTTCCGTGACGTGGTCCCGCACGGCCACCGACCAGATCGCATTCGTAACCATGCCTCAATCCCGAGCGTGTGCTGCACGTCAGCATGTAACCGCTCCCTACTGTCTGGTGCATGCTGCGCCGCCTCGAACGAGGCGCGCAGCTTCGCCGCATCGACGACTCCGAGTTCCGCCAAGATCGGCTCCTGAACCAGCGGTGCAAGGATTGTCCGTTGCGCCGCGAGAGACCAAGCGAGGCGGCCAAATACCGCGCCCTTTCCGACACGCGTTCGCACCGTATCAGGGAGGATGCCGCGCATCGCCTCCCGCAGCACCCATTTGCGCGCGTATGCTCTGGCGCAGAGCTCCGGAGGAAGTCGCAGCGCGAACTCGACTAGCGGGCGGTACAGGTAGGGATGCCGGACGTCCAACGTATCTTCGAGCAACCCCACCGGAATACCGGCCGCGAGCTCACTGATGCCAATCGCCACCGCATCGTGATACTTGTGGCCCACCCTTCCCGCGTAGCTCGATGGCGCAGACGCCCGCGCAGCGAGCCCGTATCGGCGGGCGGTCCGTCCTAGGACCCATGGAGGCATGCCCGCTTGGTCGCGCACGAGACGTTGCTGCAAGGCACGCGGCAGAAGCGGCAGAAGTGCGTTCCGGTAGGCAAGCTCCCAAAACGATGCTCGCCCGACGGCGGCCCGATGAGCCATTTCACGCAATGCGGGCCGTACTTGGCCATGACGCAGCCAGTCGGCGAAGAAGAACATGTTCCCCGTGAAAAGGCTGTCACCTGCACCCCCGGTCAGGACGATGCGACCACCTGCGCCGCGCACTATGTCACAGAGCCGATAGTCACGTGGGTGGAACATGATGTCCGCCGTCGGCTCATCTGTGTTCGGCGGCTCGTATTGGTCGTCGTGCCAGAGGGGCGGGTCGATGACAGTCTCGTTACGCAATCCCCATCGACGCACGACAGCATCCGAGTACTCCCGCTCGTCGGCCCCGGTCCCGAAGCTGTCCACGAACGTGATCGTACCGGCCAGGCCATTCGGTACGGCACCCCTAGTCGCCAACCACTGCGCCACGCTCACGACAGAGGATGAGTCCATCCCGCCTGAGAGTTGCGCCCACGTCTCGAGCTTCCCCTCGCCCAATCGGAGCCGAACCGATTCCGCGAGCAGTGCGCGGCAGGTCTCTGCTGCCTCAGGTTGCGACTTGGTCCACGTTGGTTCGATGTCGAATTCGTACGGCGACCAATACCGTCGGGTCGTCAGCTTTCCCCGCTGCAGCTCCGCTAGCGTACCGGAGGGCAGGGATTTCACTCCGGCGTAGATGCTGAGCCCTGGAGTAGGGATGCACGCAGCCAGTCGTTCCGCGAGATACTGCACATCGTAGCGCTCGTCGAGTGCCAACGCTTCCGCTCGGGAGGCGAGATAGAAGAGCCCGTTTCGTTCCACGTAGTACAGCTTCTTCACCGCGAACGCATCGCAAGCCGCCACCGCAATTCGGGTCGCATCGTTCCACACGACAAACGCAAAATCGCCGAGAAACTGCGGGACGTACGTCGGACCGTGCCGGGCTACCGTATGAAGCACGAGTTCCAGATCGGTGAGCCCAGTGCCTTCGCGGGATGCCCACCGTTCCAGCTCCGCTCGGTTATCGATGCGCACGGTTCCGATCGCGGTCCAATCACCGTGACTGACCACAAGGGGAACCTGCTCGATGTCGGGTGTGCCGACGAGTGCCATCACGTGCCCGCTCGACCACCAGCGAACATCGATGCCACGTGCTCGCAACACCCGTTCACACGCTCGCCGCGGCACGCTCGATGTTCCGCGGTCATGTGGATCCAGCACGCAAAGGAAGAATCTCATGGTAGCGCGTCCGGCAGTGGCATGAAGTGCTTGACGTGCTCCGCGACGTCGTTGATTGGCGCTCCCTGATACTCGACCCATGCATGGGCGGCGAACGGATGTGGCTGCACGCCCATTCGGAACTCGACCGCGACCGCGGCACGTCGCAGCACGTAGTACAGCACGAGCGACTGCTCGAGGCAGAGCGCCCGCCCGGGCCACAGCGCGGCGGCAAGGGCGACGCGGTATTCTGTCGCGACGAGGTCTCCGACCGAAACGTCATCCTGTGCCACGCTCTGTGTCGCCCGCCGCTGAAGCCACCGCCATGTACGTGCGAATCCCATGAGCCGGAGGCCGAGCTTCACGACGAGGATGAGCAGCTGACAGCGAAGCATCGATGGTACGCGGATGCGTCGGTTCGCCGCATCGCTCTCAACTTGTTGGATCGCGCTGTCCGCTTCCGTCCCAAGTGCCTCTTCGCCTCGCTCAATCGAGCTGAGGTTGTGCGCGTCCCCGGGGCGGGAAGCGGGGAGGGTTGCTGACGGCTGACAAGTGATCAGATGCGCGGTGCGGAGCATCTCGAGAAGGGCGACAGCGTCCGCATCGATTCGCTCGCTCGGGGCGTCGTACTCGTCGTGCAGTCGCGCGAGCAAGGCCGGGAGCGTGATCCCCTCACGGACAAGCTCCCAGATCCGGCCGCTGACTGGATTCAGCGTGTAGTACCGTGCGTGGCGAAAGTCAGCCAGCACGGTCGCAGCACCGTGCACCACTTGCGTGACCATCGGCGCGGGGCGGATCGTTCCACGGAGGATGCTCGACGGTCTTGATGCAGTTGCTGCTGGCGACATCGCTCACTCCTGGCGGCCATGGTGAGGTCCGATGCAGCGATCTCATTCCGCTGAAAGCCCATCGGAATCACTTGGCCGCAGGATAAGCGAGCACGTCTGTCCCGGCGATGCCAGGATCCGTCACCGTCGTCCCGGCTTTCGACATTCTCACCGAGTCCCGATGCGCGTCGCGCCCGGTGGGAAGGCAGCACCGAGATGCGGGCGAGTTCGCCGGCCCGCGCTCGGATTCCGTCACCGACATCTCGGTTTCCGTCACGGCTGCCGCAGCGGGCCCGCGGGAACGCGATGGTTTCCGAGCGCGCGCGTGGTCAGGAGCTCGGCCTGCACGTGCGCGGCGAGCCCCCGAAAACCGTCCGCCCGGAGCTCGGCGAGCGTGAGGGTGGCATGCCGCTGGAGGTGCTGGGCGAACGCGTGCGGGGATGGATAGCCCAGCGAGGCGGCCACGATCTTCACCGTCGCCTCAGGCCGCTCCAGACGGTAGGCGGCACGCAGCAAGCGGCACCAGCCCAGGATGCGCTGCGCGGATGGAAGACCGGCCTGTGCGATCTGCCGTTCGAGCGTGCGGACCGATCGATTGAGCTTTCGCGCGGCGTCGCTCACCGATACGGCTCCACTGCTCATCGCGATGCAGGCGTCCACGATGTCGCGCACGTCCGCCGTCGCCCACCGGCGCCAGACGTGCTCGACCGCCGCAATCTCGCCTTGCGCGTGCGCGGAGCCCAACAGACTGCGGAGATGAACTCGAAGATCGGTGTCCGGCGCGATGATCACATCCGTCACGACGCCCCGCATGGTCAGTCGCACCACCTCTTGCACCGCGCCGACCGTCAGCGGGATGTACGCGCACACCGGAACGGCGGACGCCCGCGTGTGGAACGCCGTCAGCGCGCGCACTGACGACACGCGCTCGGCGTCCACCAGCTCCGCCAGCACGGCCGTCGGCTCACCCTGGGACCCGAGCCGGGCGAGATCGGCGGCCCGCGCGACGAAGTCCACCGCCACGCAATCGGGAAGCGCGGCGCGGACTGCCTCGCGATCGCGCTGGCGCACGAGCAACGCGAGGAGCACATCCGCGGCCTCGGCTACCCCGATGTGACGGCTCATCATCTCCAATCGCACGACCTGCAGCACCGCAGTAGCGCACCCTGCACGTCGTGCCGCCGGTGGACGTCGAGCTTCATCAAGACCTTTTCCGTGTGGCGCCGAGCCGTGTGCTCGGTCACGCCGAGCTCCGAGGCGATCTCGCGGTTGGTTGTCCTGACGGCGAGCAGCATCGCCACGTGGGCCTCGCGCGGGGTGAGCCGGAACGTTTCTCTCAGCTCATCGCACACGGTCGCACTCATGAGAGCTTTTACGGTTGCGCCAGAGGGAGCTTGCAGTGTTGCGATCATGGGAGCGCCCATCGCGTTGAGGTGGAGCGGTTGTCTCGCTGGGTGGAAGCAGTCGCCTCGCCCGCAACGGCACGCTTGCCGCTGCAACCGGGGACACGTACCATTCGCGATGGTAGGCCGCTCCGATCACCCGGCGAACACCTGCGGGTGATCCGACGGTCACCTCGGTTATCCGACGGTCACTTCGACGGATGTCCACCCCCATGATTCGACTCCGGCTGCTCGGGGGACCGGATCTGGTTGGTCCCGATGACCGAAGCATTCCCTCCGTTCTGGAGCAGCCGAAGCGGCTAGCTCTGCTGGCGTACCTCGCCCTCGCCAGCCCGAGCGCTTTCCGCAGCCGCGATGCGCTGCTCGCGCTCTTCTGGCCGGAGTCCGATCAGGAGCATGCTCGGCGCGCCCTGAACCAGGCGCTGCACTTTCTGCGTCGTCACATCGGGACCGGCGTGATCGTGACGCGCGGCTCGAGCGAGGTGGGAACGGTTGCGGATGCGCTCTGGTGCGATGCGGTCGCGTTCGAGCAGGCGCTGCTGAACCGCGATGCGGCGCGGGCGCTCGATCTCTACAGAGGCGACCTGTTACCCGCTTTCTTCGTGGACGGCGCACCGGAGTTCGAGCGGTGGCTCGACGAGCAGCGCATCCACTTCCGGCACCGGGCGCGCCGCGCGGCGTGGAGCCTGGCCGAGTCCGCCGAGCGACGTGGCGAGCTGGGCGCGGCCACGGAATGGGCTCGCCGCTCGATCGCGCTGTCGCCGAACGATGAGACCGCGCTTCAGGATCTGCTCCGGCTGCTCGATCGCATCGGCGACCGGGCGGGTGCGCTTCACGCGTATCAGTCGTTCACCGCACGACTCGCCGAGGAATTCGATGCGCAACCGTCGGCGGAAACGCAGCGACTGATCGCGGCGATCCGCTCGAGAGCGGAATCGCCGAGAGCGGAATCATACATTGCCTTTCGCGACATCCGTGGATCAGTTCGAGAACCACCTCACCCATCGATCGCGGCCGACGACGAGATTCCCGCCGCCAGAGCGATGACCGCCGACGAAGCGACCACGGCGAACGACGGCGAGCGTGTCCGGCGGGGCGTTCGACTCCGGCGTCTCGCCGCCGTCGCCATTGGCGCGTGCGTGATCGGTGGCTACTGGGGGTTCACACATCTCCCGCGTGCTCGCGATCGCCGATCGATGTCGTTCCCGGCGGCGCACATCGACGTGGAAACGTTCTCGGACCTCACCGCGCCGCCTGGCCCCACCATGCTGGGCCCGGCCATCACGACGGCGGTCATCGATCAACTCGCCGCCGTGCGGTCGTTCGAGGTGACATCGGGCATGCCTCCCACGCCGAGGCGCGAGGGTGATACCACTCGCTCTCACGCGCCGCGGCTGCTGGTGACCGGCAGCGTGCTGCAGGCGGGAGGGCGGGTTCGCGTGGGTGTCGAGCTCACGGATCCGACATCCGGGCGGACGGTGCGAACCGCGGTGCTGATGCACGATTCCTCGGCGGCCATCCCGTTGCTCGACACGCTCGCCAACGAGATCGCATCGCTGGTGCGAGTCGCGGCCGGCCGCGAAGTGCGATTCCGCAGCTGGAGCGCAAGCGCACGAAACGCGACGGCGCGCGCACGCATCGAGCAGGCGAGCGTCGAGCGGGACAGGGCGCACGAGTTGGAGCGCGGCGGCGAGCTTCCCACGGCCGCGCGGGCGCTGGCGAACGCGGATTCGCTCCTCGGCGAGGCCGAAGCGATCGCGCCGGGGTGGCGAGAGGCACTCATCGAGCGAGCGCGCGTGTTGGGGGAGCGGGCCATGCTGCATCTGGCACCGGCCTTCCGGGACACGGTCCGGGCCGAGGCGCTGTTGGCGGAAGGCGCGATGGAAGCGACGCGCGCCGTCGCGCTCGATCGTGATGACGCGGCGGCGCTGGAAGCACTCGGGCAGCTGTCCTACTGGGACTGGTTGATCGCGCCAGCGGCACCCGATTCAGCAGAACGATTGCTCGCGCAGGCCCGCCGGAACTTGCAGCGTGCGGTTGCCGCGGACCCCGACCGTGCGTCCGCGTGGAGCCTCTTGAGCGCGGTGCTCTACGGGCAGGCGGATTTCTCCGGTGCGTATCTCGCGGCCGATCGGGCGTACCGGGCGGACGCCTACCTGGATGCCGCCCAGGAGATTCTCAACAGGCTCTTCGTGACCGCATACGAGATAGGGGATGACTCGGCGTCCACCCGCTGGTGCCAGGAGATCGGCCGTCGTTTCCCGCGGAGTTGGACGAGGGCGTACTGCAAGCTCAGCCTTCTCGCCTGGAACGGCGACCATCCCGTCGATCGACGCGCGGTGCAGGAGGCGTGGATGATCGCCGGTGCAGGCAGCCGGCCCGGGCCCGTCGCCCGCGAGATGGAGCCCCGGCTGCACATGCTCGTTGCGGCGGTACTGGCGCGCGCCGGCTTGCGAGACAGTGCGGAGGCCGTGATCGAGCGAGCACGCGGCCATGCGGATCACGACCCGGAGCTTCTCCCCCTCGAAGCGAGCGCCCGCATTCCCCTGAGGCAACCGGATGTCGCCACCGATCTGCTCGCGCGGTACGTGCAGGGCAAGCCATCGCACCGGGCGGCGATCGTCTGCACACGGCGGTTCGATTCGCTCGGGGATCTCGCTCGGCGGCTCGCGTGGCCGCGGCCGTGCCGCGCGCGCGGACGAGCTACGGAATCACCGACCTCGGATGAGCGTGCGAGCTATCCGCCCCGGACGACGGAAAGCAGTAGATCTGGCCGTCGATGAGGTAGCAGATGTCGTCGTTCGCCGCGAGACCGGTCGGGCTCCTTCCGCAGCTCATTGTACTGGCGAAGGCGAGGCCCAGTACCAGTCCCAGCCCACCGAGGATCGTCCTCGCCTTCCGTGTGTCGATGTGCGTTCTCATGAGTGGCTCCGCTATGGATATGGACGCCACCAACAGTGAGAAGCGCCGCGCGCCCGCGCATTGGCAGAAACTGCCAATGCCGCGTCCACCTGGCGCGCCGATTCCCATCCCTGCAACTTCTTCCGCGCGCTGATCTGCCCGGCCGCCGGTTCCGCTCGCCTCGCCACTCGTCGGAGGAATTGCGTGTCCCCCACGGACAGCACGATGCCCCACCCCGCGCTCCGGGCGCACGTGTCGCGCTACGTCCAGATCGCGCTCGATGTGCCACGGGACGGGACGATGCGCCATTCGCTCAGCGCGCTCACCGGCCCGGCCATCGCGGTGTTCTGGTCCGGGCAGGTGATCATGCAGGACATCGGGGCAGCCGCTCCACTCCCGCCTTGCTCCATGATCGGCCCGCTCACCCGCTGGCACGACAACGTGATCGTGGGCCCGCTGCAGTCGTTCTGCGTCCACTTCACGCCGCTCGGCGCGAACGCACTGCTGCATCTGCGCGGCGGCGGAATTGCCGATCGCGCCGTCGCGCTCGCCGACCTGTTGCAGCCGCCACTCGACACGGAGGTGCGCGCCTGGGCGGACGAGGTGATGCACGCGCGAAGCTTCGCCGAGCGCGTTGCGGCGACCGATCGGTTCTTCATGCGCCGGCTGCGCCGAGCCGCGTCGCCCCCCGATCTGCTGGCCGTCGCCATCGCACGGCTCACCGGTGACGGCGAGGACCGGACGCGCGTGTCCGCGCTCGCCTCCCAGCTCGCGTGCAGCGAGCGCACGTTGCGCCGGCACTTCCGTGAGGAGCTCGGGCTCTCGGTGAAGCGCTTCGTGCGCATCACGCGCTTCCAGCGCGCACATGCATTCCTGCAGCGAAGCTCGCATACGGAATGGGCCGGCGCGGTGCTGCGATTCGGCTACGTGGACCAGGCGCATCTGATCCGCGACTACCGGGAATTCGCCGGGACCACGCCCGCGCGGTACAGCGCCGGCGAGCGATTCCTCGACACTGCACTCACTCGGCGCACCATGCGCTGATCGGGTGCACGAGTGCATCGGGTGCGCGAGTGCATCGGGTGCACGAGTGCGAGGCGCCGAGCCGGGACGGTGCGGGCGACGGAGAGGTCGTGTCGCGCGACAGCCCGTTGGCCGATTTCTACAAGACGTTCGCCGCCCTTCTCGGCACGTTGCCCGGTCTATGACACATACGATCGCGTCGCTCGCATCGCGCCGGCACGGCGCCCGCGCTGCCGTGTCCCTCATCGTCCTCGCCGTGCTGGGATCGCCAGTCGCGGGTCGGGCGCAAGCGCCGCGCGTCGTGAATGTCTACTCCTCCGACTACGCCTTCGTCGCCCCCGATACCATCCGCTCGGGTGCCACGACTTTTCACCTCATCAACCGCGGACCATCCAAGCACCATCTCCTCATCTTCGCGCTCCCCGCCGGAATGTCGCTCGCCACCTTCGATCATCTCATGCGCGTGGAGAACGGTGGCGATGGCATCGACCCGATCGGCGGCACCGAGAACCCTGCCGAGGGTCGGCGCGACGCGTGGGCGACGCTCGACCTCGCACCCGGCCAGTACGTGATCACGTGCATGCTCCCGCTCCCCGATGGCTCGGGCACGCACCGCTCGCGCGGGATGTTCCGCCCGCTCACCGTGCTCCCCGCAGCGCATCCGGCGCCCATGCCACGCGCCGATGTCGTGGTGCGGATGACGGACTACGCGTTCGTGTCGCCCGCTACGCTTCGCGCGGGACGACACTGGGTGCGATTCGACAACGAAGGCAAACACGCGCACCTCGCGCTCGTGGTGCGGCTCGCGCCGGGGAAGACGATCGCCGATCTCGCGGCGTGGCAGGCGAATCAGCAGGGACCGAATCCGACCACCGGCGCCGGCGGCGTGACGGAAATGGTCCCCGGCCGCTCGGCGATGGTGCGGCTGGATCTCGAGCCTGGGCACTACCTGCTCATTTGCATCGATACCGATGGCACCGAGCCGAAGATGCACGCGGAGCTCGGAATGGTGCAGAAGCTCACTGTACAGTGAGCGCAAGCGATCCCGACTGCTGAGCTGTGCCGCCCCTGCCGCTCGATTCCGCGGCGCGCGATTTCCGTTCTCCATCTCACCGCAACCCAGAGTACGACCATGCCACTCACACATCTCGGCGGCCCCCGCTCCACCTCGTACCGGTCGCGCGCAGTCGCCCTAGCCGTTGCCTTCATCGCCGCCGTCGGCGGGAGTCGCGCTTCCGCTCAGCAGCCCGTCGTCACTGTGATCGCGCACGACTTCGCTTTCTCGATGCCGTCGCCAGGGACCGTGCCCGCCGGGCCGGTCACCTTCCGACTCATCAACGAGGGGAAGGAGCTGCACATGATGGGCGTCGTGTGGCTCGGCACGCACACCTTCCAGGAGTTCGGCGCGTCGGTGCGGGGCGACAGCACGTTTCCGGGGCCCTACGAGGTGGGCGGCCCCGACGCCGTGATGCCGGGCGATACCGCGTACGCCACCGTGATCCTCGCGCCCGGGCACGTGGCGCTCGCCTGCTGGGTGGAGGGCGAAGACGGGAAGATGCACGTGATGAAAGGGATGATGGCGCCGTTCGAGGTCGTGCCGGCCGGCGGCAGCGGCGCGGCGGAGCCCACAGCCGACATCGCGCTCACGCTCCGCGACTACGCCATCGACATCTCCCGCTCGCCCGCGCGCGGCCACCGAACTTTTCGCGTCGAGAATCGCGGGCCCGCCGAGCACGATGTCGAGCTCTTCCGCATGGAGCCGGGCGCGACAATGGCCGACATCGACGCGTGGCTCCATCATCCGGCGAAGGGGAGCCCGCGCGCACGGCCGATGGGCGGGATGGTGGGACTCGAGCCCGGGCACCATGGGTGGTTCACCGCCGACCTCGCGCCGGGCGACTACGTGGTGGTGTGCTGGATTCCGGACGACAAGGGCGTGCCGCACTACGCGGGGCACGGGATGGTGAAGCGCTTCCACGTGAGCGCCGGGTAGTGGCCGTGCCCCCGTTCCTCAGTAGCCCCGCCGCCGCGCCTCGCTAGATTTCCCGGCTCCCCCTCGGGATGAGGCGCGGTCTCCGTGGATGCTGTACTGACCGACCGCTACACCATCGAGCGTGAGCTGGGGCGCGGCGGGATGGCGACGGTCTATCTGGCCGAGGACCGGAAGCACGACCGCAAGGTCGCGATCAAGGTCCTGCGCCCCACCGTTGCCGGCGTGCTCGGCGCCGAGCGCTTCCTGCGCGAGGTTCGCATCAACGCGCAGCTCGCGCACCCGCACATCGTCCCGCTCATCGATTCGGGCGCCGTCGACGACACGCTGTTCTTCGTCACGCCCTACGCACCCGGCGGCTCGCTGCAGGACCGGCTCGCGCGCGAGCGGCAGCTCCCGGTCAAGGATGCGCTGCGCATCGCGCGCGAGGTGGGCTCGGGGCTCGACTACGTGCACCGCAGCGGCTACGTGCACCGCGACGTGAAGCCCGCGAACATCCTGTTCGCCGATGGGCACGCGGTGCTCGCGGACTTCGGCATCGTGCGCGTGGGGGACGGCACGGGGGCGGAGGTCATCACGGACGCCGGCATCGTGATCGGCACACCCGAGTACATGAGCCCCGAGCAGGCGAGCGGCGACCGCTACCTCGAGCGCCCGAGCGACATCTACGCGCTCGCGTGCGTGGTCTACGAGATGCTGGCCGGCACGCCGCCGCTCACCGGTGACAGTGCACGCGTGACGATGGCAAAGCAGGTGATGGAGACGCCGCGGCCGCTGCGCGCGCTGCGCCCCGATGCACCGGCCACCATCGAGCGCGCGCTCGCGCAGGCGCTCGCCAAGGATCCGCGCCATCGCTACGCCACCGTCCCCGCGTTCCTCGACGCGCTGGAGACGGAGGGGCTCGAGGGCGAACACTTCTTCGCGCCGCGCACGCGCTCGATCGCCGTGCTCCCCTTCGTGAACGTGAGCGCCGACCCGGAGAACGAGTTCCTGAGCGATGGGATCACCGACGAGCTCATCACGGCGCTCGCGAAGGTGGAGGGGCTGCGCGTGGCCGCGCGCACGTCGGTGTTCGCGCTCAAGGGGAAGCCGCAGGATGTGCGCGCCATCGGCTCGCTCTTCGGCGTCTCCGAAGTGCTCGAGGGGACGGTGCGCCGCGCGGGCGACCGCCTGCGCATCACGGCGCAGCTCACCTCCACGCAGGACGGCCGCGCGCTCTGGTCGCAGCGCTACGATCGCGAGCTCGTGGACGTGTTCGCCCTCCAGGACGAGCTCGCGCGCACGATCGTCGACGCGCTACGCGCCACGTCGCTCGCCACGCTCTCCGACCCCGTGCCCGCGCGCTACACGACGAACGTGAAGGCGTACGGCTTCTACCTGAAGGGGCGCTACGCGTGGAACAAGCGGACGCAGGACGGCGTGCGCGAAGCGATCCAGTTCTTCGAGCAGGCGATCGCCGAGGACCGGAACTACCCGCTCGCCTACGCCGGCCTCTCGGACTCGTACGCGCTGCACGTCGATTATCGCAGCGTCCCCGTGCACGCGGGGCTCGAGCGTGCGAAGGCGTACGCGCGGAAGGCGATCGCGCTCGATGACACGGTGGCCGAGGCACATGCATCACTCGCGTGGTGTCTCTTCATCTACGACTGGGATTGGGCGGGCGCCGACCGCGAGTTCCGCCGCGCCATCGAGCTCGATCCGCGCTACGCCTCGGCGCACCAGTGGTACGCAATGCTCCTCGCGTCGCGGATGCAGCTCGAGGAATCGACGGCGGAGGCGCAGCGGGCGATCGAGCTCGATGGAACGTCGGTCTCCGGCCGGCGCACCGCCGCGTGGGCGAACTACTACGCGCGCCGCTACGACCAGGCCCGATTCCACGCCGAGCGCGCGGTAGCGATGAATCCGACGGCGGAGGAGAGCTATCGCGTGCTCGGCCTCGCGCTCGTGCAGCAGGGCGAGATGGTGGAGGCCGAGCGTGTATTGCGCGAGGGGGTGGAGCTATCGGGTGACAGCGCGTATCCGCGGTCGGTGCTGGGCTACGCACTCGCGCGGGCGGGGAAGCGGAGCGAAGCGACGGAAGTCCTCGGCACACTTGAGCGCGAGGCGAACGGCGCGTACGTGTCGCCGGTGGCGTTCGCGACCGTCTACCTCGGCCTCGGCGAGATCGAGCGCACGCTCGAGTGGGCCGAGCGGGCGTACGAGGAGCGGCGCGGGTGGCTCACATATCTCAAGGCGAATCCGATGGTCGATCCGCTGCGCCGCGAGGCGCGGTTCGAGACGCTCGTGCGGGAGATGAAGTTGTAGACGGCGGAGGGACGTGGTGTGGCGGCGCGCGCAGCCGATGCGCGTCGGTCGTTGCTGCGTCCAAGCTGAGTCCAAGCTGGGTCCAACGCCGGCGCTCGATAGAGGCTGAATCCAACCCCGGCGCTCGTTGGGGGCTGCACCACCAATACTCGTATTTTATAACAGACACTTGTCTATTATAAAATACGATGGTCGCCCCGCTCCCTCAGCAGCGGCTCGACACGAAGGAGCGGCCCGCCGCCGAGCGCGCTCGGACCGCCGGTCGAGCGCGGCTCAGTCGCCCAGCCCGAGCGCGGCGCCGAGGAATGCGAGCGAGAGCGCCCACGACTCGCGCGCCGCGGCCGGCTCGTGCTTGTGCGCCGTGAAGAATCCGTGCTCCGCGTTCGAGAACACCACATCGACGTACCGCTTCCCCGCCGCGCTCACGGCATCGGCCACCGCGCGCCGCTGCTCGGGCGGGATCCCTTTGTCCTTGCCGCCCCAGAAGAAGAGCTGCGGCCCGTGCAGGTGCGGCGCGCGGTCGAGCAGCGCCGGCGCGATGCTGCCGCCGTAGTACGAGATGCTGGCGGCGAGCGGGAGCGCGCTGTTGGCGAGATACGCCGTCCGTCCGCCCATACAGAAGCCGACGGCCGCGATCTGCGTCGCGCGCACATCCGGCTGCGCGGTGAGCCACTCGAACGACGCGGCAACGTCGGCGATGAGCCCCTCGGTCGTCAACGCGCGGATGTGCTTCATGATCCCTTCGATGTCGTCGTAGCTCGTCTCGAAGCCGGCCGCCGTCCGATGAAAGAGCTCCGGCGCGATCGCCACGTACCCCTCACCTGCATACCGGTCCGCCACGGGACCGCTCGATGCCTTCACACCGAATCCATCCTGGAACACCATGATGGCGGGGTGCGGTCCCGGGCCCGAGGGGCGCGCGACATAGGCGTTCATCTCCGTTCCGTCGCTCACACGCAGCGTGATGTGATCCGATCCGTTCGACATGCATTGCTCCGCACGAAAGTGAATAGGTCCCGCCGCCAGCGTCAGGGAAGTTTGGCAGCGGGGAGTTGGATTGTCATCCCTGATGTAGCGCCCGCACGCGACCCGGCGTTATCCTACGCACACCATGCGCATCCTCCCCCAACTCTTCGAGAACAACCGCGCCTGGGCCGCCGAGATGACTCGGCAGGACCCGGAGTTCTTCGAGCGCCTCTCGCGCCAGCAGGCGCCGCAGTACCTGTGGATCGGCTGCGCCGACAGTCGTGTGCCCGCCAACCAGATCACCGGGCTCCTCCCCGGCGAGATGTTCGTGCACCGCAACATCGCGAACGTCGTCGTGCACACGGACCTCAACTGCCTTTCGGTGATGCAGTTCGCGGTCGACGTCCTGCGCGTCGAGCACATCATCGTGTGCGGGCACTACGGGTGCGGCGGCGTTGGCGCCGCGCTGCGCGATGACTCGCTGGGACTCATCGACAACTGGCTGCGCCACATCCAGGACGTGCGCGGTAAGCACCGGGCCGAGCTCGACGCGCTCGCCACCGAGGCCGATCGGCATCGCCGCCTGTGCGAGCTCAACGTGCTCGAGCAGGTGCTGAACGCGAGCCAGACGACCGTCGTGCGCGACGCGTGGACGCGCGGGCAGTCGCTCGCCGTGCACGGTTGGATCTACGATCTGAAGGACGGCCTGCTGCGCGACCTCGGCCTGTGCATCACGGGGGACGCGGAGCTCCGCGCGTGCTTCGAGAGCGCGCGGCCGAGCGGCGAACGCGGGAGCACGATCGCGGCGCCGCTCACGTCCGCGCCGCTGCCATCGGCAACGTAAGCGCGCGCCGGTTCGACCGCAGCTCGTGCACGACCGCACCGTCCTCATCTCCGGCCTCGGCGTCGCCGGCCCCGCGCTCGCGTACTGGCTCCGGCGCCGCGGCTTCACGCCGATCATCGTCGAGCGCGCGCCCGCGCCGCGCACCGGCGGCTACATGATCGACTTCTGGGGCGTGGGCTACGACGTGGCCGAACGCATGGGGCTGCTTCCCGCGCTCCGCGCCGATGGCTATCGGCTCGAAGAAGTGCGCCTCGTCGATGCATCGGGCAAGCGGCTCGCGCATCTGGATGCGAACGTCTTCCAGTCGGCGAGCAACGGCCGCTTTCTGAGCATCCTGCGCGGCGACCTCGCGCACCGCATCTACGAGCGTGTGGCAGGCGACGTCGAGATGATCTTCGGCGACACCATCACCGCGCTCGACGACGACGCGTCCGGCATGACCGCGGCGTTCGAGCACGCGCCGCCGCGCCGCGCGGACCTCGTGATCGGCGCCGATGGTCTGCACTCCACCGTTCGCGCGCTCGCTTTCGGCGACGAACGCCGCTTCGCGCACGAGCTCGGCTACTACACGGCCGCCTTCATCGCGAACGACTATCCGCATCGCGACGAGGGCGCGTACGTCAGCTACACGGTGCCCGGGCGACAGCTGGCGCGCTACGCGCTGCGCGACGGACGCTCGGCGTTCTTCTTCTTTTTCGCCGAGCGCGAGCCGCTCGCCATCGCGCCGCACGATGTGCCGGCACAGAAAGCGGCGCTGCGCGAGCGGTTCGGCGGCGCCGGCTGGGAGTGCGACGAGATCCTGGGCGCGCTGGAGTGCGCCGAGGATGTGTACTTCGACACCGTCGCGCAGATCCGCATGCCGGAGTGGTCGCGCGGGCGCGTCGCGTTGGTGGGCGATGCGGCCTACTGTCCATCACTCCTCGCCGGCCAGGGCTCGGCGTTCGCGATGGCGGGTGCGTACGTGCTCGCGCACACGCTCGCCGAAGCGGATGGCGATCACGCGACCGCGTTCGCCGAGTATCAGCGGCGGTTCAAGCCGTTCGTGGATGCCAAGCAGCGCGCGGCGACCCGGCTCGGCTGGTGGTTCGCGCCGCGAAGTGCGCTCAGCCTCCAGTTGCGCAACGTGGTGACGAACCTCATGCGCGTGCCGGTCCTCGCGGAGCGCATCGCGGCGCGATCGTTCGAGGATCGGTTCGAGCTGCCGGGGTGAGGGCGCGCCCGCGCTGGCGCGAGATTCCTCGCGTGCGCTCGGAATGACAACGCGATGGCCCGGGATTCCTCGCTGCGCTCGGAATGACAACCGGTTGTCATTCCGAGCGCAGCGAGGAATCCCGCCCTTCCCTACCTCGCCCCCCCGATCTCCACCGCGATGGTCCGCCACCGCCCCTGATTGAACCGCAGCACGCTCAGCGTGCACCGCGTGATGTGCCCGATGAGGATCGCGACCCACACCACGATGGGCTGCAGCATCCCCATCTGCTGCAGTACGAAGCAGATGCCGAGCGGGACGACGATCTGCGAGACGATCGAGATGTAGAGCGGGCTCTTCGTGTCGCCCGTCCCCTGCAGACCGCCGGTGTAGGCGAGGGCGACGGCGATGAACATTCCCGAGACGCTGAGCACGCGCAGGAGCTGCGTACCGATCGTCACGACCACGGGATCATGCATGCCGAAGACGGCGAGCAGAGCGCGCGGGAAGAAGAAAAAGAAGAGGCCCGCGAACGCGGCGCCGGCGGCGGCGATGCGGGAGGCGACGTGCACCGCCTGGTCGGCGCGATCGGCATTATGGGCGCCGAGGCTCTGTCCCGCCACCGCGGCCGCCGCACCCATGAGCCCCTGCGATGTCCACGTGATGAGCGAGAAGAGCTGCCCGTACGACACCGCGTACGCGGCCTGCGCCGCCGCGCTCTGTGCGAGCGAGCCGATGAACGCGAGCAGGATGACACCGGCCACGTTCATCGCGATCCCCTGGATGCCGGTGGGGAGCCCGAAGCGGAAGAGCGCCTTGATGATCCCCCAATCGGGCACGAGCTCGCGCCCGCGCGGGAACTGCACCACCCAGCCGCCCTTCCACAGCCTCACGAGCGCGTAGATGGCGAGCAGCCCGGTGGCGGCGGACGTCCCCATCGCCGCGCCCGCCGTCCCGAAGGCGGGGACGGGGCCGAGCCCCGCGATGAGCACCACGTTGAAGATGATGTTGAGCAGCGTGAGCGCGACGCCGATCATCATCGGCGTGCGCGCATCGCCCGCCGAGCGGAGTGCAGCAGACAGCATGAAGTAGATCATCAAGCCGCTGCTGAAGGTGATCATGATGCGGAGATACGGCAGCGCCTCCCGCTGCACCTCGGGCGCCGCATTCACCAGTCGCAGGAGCGATGGCGCGAGGAAGTAGCCGAGCGGCGCGAGCACCAGGAGCGAGATGCTGATCATCGTCAGGAACGCCTGGTACACCGTGCGATTCACCTTGTCTTCCTCACCCGCGCCGGCGAAGCGTGAGACGAGGACGCTCATCCCCGTGGAGAGCGACATGAGGAAGACGAGGACGACGATGAAGATCTGCGAGGAGACGCCGATCGCCGCGTTCCCGGTGTAGCCCACCATGTGGCCGACCATCACCTGATCGACGATCCCCTGCAGTCCGCCGATCATGTTCGCGAGCATGGTGGGCCAGGCGAGCTTCCACACGGCGGAGCGGAGCGGCCCGTCGATGATCGACCGGTCGTAGCGTCGCGCGGTGGGCTGCGGCGGAGCGGAGGCCGGCGGCACGGCCGAGGGCGAGGCAGTGTCCGTCGAGGGGGCCGTGCGCATGCCGTCTATATTAACCCGTTCGTTCGCGCCGCACACGCCGGCCGGTGTTCGGGGCCGCTGGCGAGGGGCGCGACCGCCGTATTATCGTGTGCCCTCTGGATCCACCGGTTTCGTTCATCAGGAGGTCAGGTCATGCGTCGCATTCGCGGTATCGCGCTCACGGTTACGACGGTCATGCTCGCGGCCAGTGTGAGCGTGGCGCAGGGGCAGGAAATGGAGCGCGCGGTGGCGGGAGGCGGGATCTCCGCGCCCGGTTGGAAGGGGATGGTCGACCCCAGCGCCGCTCGGCGCGGGCAAACCGTTGCCGGCGCGAAGCTCGAGGCCGACGGGAACACCCTGCACGTGACGACCGGGCCGGCCGTCACCTACTGGAATCCCCAGAACACGGCGAGCGGCGACTACACGGTGAAGGCGACGTTCACCGAGCCCAAGTACATGAACCTGAACGACCACCCGCACCCGTACGGGATCGTCATCGCCGGCAACGACATGGGCACCGACAAGGCGAGCTATCTGTACTGCGCGGCGTACGGGAACGGCACCTTCATCGTGCGCGGCTTCGGCCCCCAGCCGTTCCAGATGAACGGTCGGCGCGGCGAGTCGAACGCGGCCGTGCACAAGGCAGCGGGACAAGGGCAGCCCGTGACGCAGGAGATCGCGATGTCGGTGAAGGGGAACAAGGTGACGTGCGCGATCAACGGCACCGAGGTGGCGAGCTACGACAAGTCCGCAGTCGTGGGCGACGGGAAGCTCACGTCCACGGATGGCGTGTACGGCATTCGCTTCGCGCACAACACGGAAGGGACGGTCACCGCGCTCACGGTGACGAAGCCGTAAGCGCCGGGATCGATCCGGGCGCGCCGAGTACGTTCAGTCCTGGGGGTTCGTGGCCCACACCGTCGCTTCGGTGACGAACCCCCGGTCGTCGAGCGCGAGCATGTCGGCGATCACCTTCGCGATGTCGTCCGCGTGCAGCTTGGTGGGATTGTCCGCGGGGGCGGCGCGTCCGGAGTTGGCGCGGAATTCGGTGAGCACCTCGCTCGGGTTGATCTGCATCACGCGGATGTCGTGCTTCCGCAACTCGGCGCGCCATGCCTGCGTGAGCCCCGCGAGCGCGAATTTGCTCGACGCGTACGATGAGCCGCCCGCGCCGGCTCGTTGCGCGGAGGTCGATGCGACGTTGACGATGTTCCCGTAGCGTTGCGTGATGAAGTGCCGCGCCGACTCGCGCGCGACGAGCATCGCGCCGAGCACGTTGGTCTCCCACACGCTGCGAAAATCGGCCACGGTCGTCTCGACGAGTGGCGCGAAACGGCCGAAGCCGGCGTTGTTGATGAGCGTGTCGTAGCCGCCCAGCTCGCCGATCGTCGTCTCGACCAGGCGCTGCACATCCGACTCCCGGCTCACGTCGGCCACGATGGGGATGGCGTTCGCGGCTTTCGCCGCGGCGTCGAGCGCATCCGCCCTCCGACCGCAGATGACGACGCGAGCGCCGCGCGCCGCCAGGTAGCGCGCTGTCGCGAGTCCGATGCCGGAGCTGCCACCGGTGACCAGCACTTTCGCGGTCGTGAGATTCATTCGAGAGTCCTCGTCGGTCGAGAGATATCGTATGGCGATGCGCGGCGCGGTGATCGGATCACGGCCCGCGGGGCCCACCGCGCGCTCCGTCGATGTGTACGATGCGTATATCGGTGAAATGCCCCGGGCGCTCCAGCGGTTCCTGAGCGGGCGCCGTGCATGAACGCGCGCCGAGCCCGAGTGGCCGCCGCCCCTGGCCGAGCGCACGCTCGCTGTCCACCCCAGCGATTTGTATACTGTATCCGTAACCCCATCGGGCGGATGTTCGGCGTCCGCGACCGGCCTGCACGACCCCTCTCTCCACCCTTCATCTCATCAGTCTGGATGTCTCATCATCCCCACCTCCGCTTCACGGCGCCGAGCATCGCGACACTGGCGTGCATCGGCGCGCTCGGCCTCGCGCATCCCATCGCGGCACACGCACAAGAGAAGGCCGGTCCCGTCTTCGAGAACGGCATGGCGCAGATCGTCCCCGCCTTCGAGGACTCCACGCAGTGGATTCACGAGGAGCTGTGGGTCGAAACGGACTTCGACACCGACGGTGACGGCAAGCCCGACCGGATGCACGTCGATGTCACGCGGCCCAGACAGACGGCGACCGACGGGCTCAAGGTATCGGTCATCTACGAGTCGAGCCCGTACTTCGCCGGCACCTCGGGGCCGCGCGAGTATCTGTGGAACGTGAAGCAGGAGGTGGACACGAAGCCCGTCAAGCGCGTCGATCAGCCGGAGATCCCCTTCCAGCCCGTGCGCCCGTGGATCTCGCACGACCTCGTGAACGAGTGGGTGCCGCGCGGCTTCGCGGTCGTACACTCCGAGGCGCCGGGCACGGGGCTCTCACAAGGGTGCCCGACCGTGGGCGACATGCCGGAGCGGCACGCGCCAAAGGCTGTGGTCGACTGGCTCAACGGACGCGCGAAGGGCTACACGACGGAGACGGGGAACACCGAGGTGAAGGCGACGTGGTCCACCGGCAAGGTCGGGATGATCGGCACGTCGTACAACGGCACGCTCCCGCTCGCCGCCGCGACCACCGGCGTGAAGGGGCTCGAGGTCGTCATCCCCGTCTCGCCGAACACGTCGTACTACCACTACTACCGCACCAACGGACTGGTGCGCCACCCGGGCGGCTGGCTCGGCGAGGACATCGACTTCCTCTACGACTTCATCCACAGCGGCAACCCGAAGACGCGCGCGTACTGCAACGCCACGTACCGCGACGGACTCTTCGCCGCGCCCGGCCACCGCGATCGCGGGAACGGCGACTACAACGACTTCTGGGCGTCGCGCGATCTGCTGCCGCACGTCAAGAACATCAAGGCCGCCGTGCTCCTCGCGCACGGGTTCAACGACTGGAACGTCGTCCCCGAGCACAGCATCCGCATCTACAACGAGATGAAGAAGGACGGGCTGCCGGTCTCGATCTACCTGCATCAGGGTGGGCATGGCGGCAATCCGCCGGCGGAGATGGTGAACCGGTGGTTCAGCCACTACCTGTACGGCGTGGACAACGGCGTCCAGAACGATCCGCACGTCTGGATCGTGCACGAGGAAGCGGCGCAGGCGAAGCAGGCGGGGATGATGGCCGCGCGCATGGCGGAGGAAGCGCAGGCCCCGGCCAGCGGCTCGGGCGGGACGAGCGCGACCGACAGCGCGAGCATCGCGCGCGCGCGGCGTGCACGCATGGCGATGCGCCGAGGCCCGCGTCCGCCGCGCACGCCGCCCACGCCGTACGCCGACTTCCCCGTGCCGGGCTCGCAGATGGTCACGCTGCACCCGGTGGCCAACGGCAACGCGATCGGCGGGCTGAGTCTCTCGTCATCGAAGAAGCAAGGGGCCGAGTCGCTGATCGATGACGTGTCGTTCAGCGGGAGCGCGCTCGCCTCGGCGCTCGAGTCGCCGCACCGGCTGCTCTTCGCGACGGCGCCGCTCACCGACACCGTGCACCTCTCGGGGACCACGCGCGTCACGCTGCGGCTCGCGTCGAGCAAGCCCGCGGCGAACCTCACCGTGTGGCTCGTGCAGCTGCCGTTCGACTCGACGACGATCGGCACGTCGATCCAGGAGGGGCTCATCACGCGCGGCTGGGCCGATCCGCAGAACTACCGATCGCTCACGCACGGCGGGAACTACGACTCCAAGCTGCCGGGCGAGAAGCTCGTGCCCGGGAAGTTCTACGATCTGACGTTCGACATCGAGCCGGACGACGAGATCATCCCGGCCGGGAAGCGGATCGCCGTCATGATCCTGTCGAGCGATCGCGAGTTCACGGTGTGGCCGAAGCCGGGAACGAAGCTCACGGTCGATCTGGACAAGAGCTCGTTCAGCATCCCGATCGTGGGCGGCGCGGCGGCGTTGAAGGAGGCGGGCGCTCTGCGGTAGCCTCGCATTGAGAGCGCTTACGCACGACACGCGGCCGCCCATCCGGATGGGCGGCCGCGTGTCGTTCGGGGCGCGTCGAGCACGGCGTGCCCTTGCCACGCCCCGTGCCGCGCCGTATCTCCATGGCCGACGCTCCACGCAAGGAGAAGCCGATGACCGAGCATAGCGCTGCATCCGCGTCTACATTCGCGTCGAACCTCGCGAACAGCTCCGCCAGCGCACCCTCGGAGCTGTGGTTCCTCAATACGCTCGTCCGCATTCGCGTCCCGACCGCCGAGAGTCCGGATGGACTCTCGGTGCTGGAGCACCGCGCACCGTTCGCGGATTCGCCACCGCTCCACGTGCATCACACGGAGGACGAGTGCTTCGTCGTCCTGGATGGCGACTTCCGCTTCCGGATCGGTGACGGCGAGCGGCGTCACAGGCCCGGCGACGTGGTCCTCGCGCCGCGCGGGGTGCCGCACACGTATCGCTGCGAGTCGCCCTCCGGCGGACGGTGGCTCACGATCACCGCGCACGGCGACTTCGAGCGGTTCGTGCGCGCGATGGGGCGACCTGCGGAGCGTCCGACGCTGCCCGAGCCGGCTGGGCCGCCCACGCCGGAGCAGATCGAAGCGCTCACATCCGTCGCTCGGGCCCACGGGATCGAACTGGTCGGACCGCCGCTGCATTGAGCGCTTCGGACATCTGGACGCCGAACGGAACGCCCACCGCCGGGACGAACGATCCGACGGACAGGTGGCACGTCGATCGCATCGGAACCGACCGCGGCGCTACGCTGAGTCGCCCGCCGCATCGCCTCGTGCTGCGCAGCTACCGCACCACCAGCATCCCGCGCAGCCGGATGTCTTTCGACGATGCACCGACCATCACGCGAAAGACACCCGGCTCCACCACGCGGTGCATCTGCTGGTCGATGAGCGCGAGCTGCGCGGCATCGAGCGTGAACGCGACGTCCCGCGTTTCACCGGGCGCGAGGTGTACGCGAGCGAAGCCGGCGAGCTGCATCACGGGGCGCGCGACGCTCGCCAGCTCGTCGTGGATGTAGAGCTGCACCACCTCATCGCCGGCGCGCGTCCCCGTGTTCGTCACGCGGCAGGTGACGCGCGCGCGCCCGCCGGCGGCGATCGAATCGGGTGAGATGGCGAGCGACGAGTACGCGAACGTCGTGTAGCTCAGCCCGTAGCCGAACGGAAAGAGCGGCTGGCCGGTGAGGTCGACGTAGTCATCGCCGCGCCCCGTGGGCTTGTGGTCGTAGACGAGCGGGAGCTGCCCCTCGAACATCGGGAAGGTGATCGGGAGCCGCCCCGCTGGATCGGCGTCGCCGAACAACACGTCGGCCACCGCGCTGCCGCCCTGCTCGCCGGGATACCACGCATCGATCACCGCGGCCGCGCTGTCGATCCAGCTGCTCATGGTGATCGCGCTGCCGCCCACGAGCACGACGACCACCGGCGTGCCGGTGGCGGCCACCGCGCGGATGAGCGCCTCCTGATGCCCCGGGAGCGAGAGATGCGCGCGGTCGCGGAACTCGCCCTCCTCTATTCCTGCCGCAACGATGGCGACCTGGGCATCGCGCGCGATCGCGACGGCGCTGTCGATGGCCTGTCGCCAGTCGTCCTGCACGCCGGCGTTCCATACGAGCTTCAGACGTGCGTTGCCGGTGCTCTCGTGATACTCGAGGCGCAGCGTGTGCCGCTCCCCGGGGCGCAGGACGACATCGCGCATCGTGGTCCGGTAGCTCGCCTTCCGCCAATCGTCGATGAGCAACTTGCCGTCGAGCCAGAGTCGGTAGCCATCGTTCCCCTCGACGCCGAGTCGCGTGGCGGGCGGACTGCCCGCGGGAACGGTGATGGTTCCGCTCCATCGCACCGAGTACCAGTCGAACGGAATCCCACGCGCGGGCGAGTTGAGCGTCCAGGCGAAGTTCACCTGGCGGTCGGTGCGCACGACGCGCGGCGCGCCGTCGAGTTGGTTGTTGTCGAAGTACTCGGCGTGAAGTCCCGGGACGATCGAGTCGCCGGACGGCGCCGAGAACGCGGCAGCCGGCACGGGCACGTCGTCAGTGGACGTGCGCCCCGGGCCCGGCGCGAACATCACGCGCGCCTCGTGCGGTAGCGCGTTGCGCACGCCATCCAGAATCGAGACACGCTCGACCCCCGGGCCGCTGTAGTCGCCCGTGCGCGCGTCGACCGCGTCGGCGCCGATCACGGCCACGCGCTGCACACGCTTGCCGAGCGGGAGCAGCGCGGCGTCGTTCTTCAGGAGCACGATCGCTTCACGTGCCGCTGCCCGCGCGAGCGCGCGGTGCGCCGGATCCCCGGACTCGGCCGCCGCGCGCGCGGGATCGACATACGGATGCTCGAAGAGACCGATCGCGAATTTCGCACGCAGCACGCGCGCGACCGCGCTGTCGATCACCGCCGGCGCGATGAGCGAGTCCCGGAACGCGCGCCAGTACGGCCGGTACTGCTCCCACGACGACTGGAAGATCACATCGAGCCCCGCGTCGAGCGCGTCGCGCGCGGCGATCGGTGTGTTGGGCTCGGTGTGGTGCAGCACCGTCGCGCCGCCGGTGGCCGCGGCATCCGAGATCACGAAGCCCGGAAAGCCCCACGCGCGTTTGAGAATGTCGGTGAGCAGCTCGTGGTTCTGCGTGGCCGGCACGCCATCCACGGAGTTGTACGCCGACATCACCGACTGCGCGTGTCCGCGCTCGATCGCGGCGCGGAACGGGGGGAAGTACGTCTCTTCCAGCGCGCGCGCGTCCACGTCGACCGGGTAGCTGTCGCGCCCGCCCGCGCCGACGTTGGCGACGAAGTGCTTCGGTGTGGCGATCACCCCCGCGCGCTCGAACGCGCTCGAGAAGACGGCCGCCATCTCCGACGCGAGGTAGGGATCCTCGCCATACGTCTCCTCCACGCGCCCCCACCGCACGTCGCTCGCAATGTTCACCACCGGCGAGAGTACCTGCCGGATGCCGCGGCTCCGCGTCTCCGCCGCGATGGTCGTGGCCACGCGCGACACGAGCGCCGTGTCCCAGGTAGCCGCGAGCGCGATGGCCTGCGGAAAGTTCGTCGCGCCCTCGCGCACCAGTCCGTGCACCGCTTCATCGAACGGGATGATCGGAATACCGAGCCGAGTGTGCTCGACGAAGTAGCGCTGGATGTCGTCGATGCGCTCGGCGTGCGCACGGGCGGCATCGGCGGCACTGTGATCGGCGGCCGCGGACGCATCGCTCGCGGGCTTCGTGTCGATCTGCAGCCCGAAGATCCCGTGCGAGTAGTCGTGCGTCGAGTCGTCCAGGTCGCCGGGGATCATGAACAGTTGCCAGAACTTTTCCTCGAGCGTCATGCGCGTGAGGAGGTCGTGCACGCGGACGTCGATGGGGAGCGTCGCGTCTCGGTAACGAGGCGCGTGCTGCGCGCGGACGGGGGCGGCGGCGAGCGGAAGCAGCAGCGCAACGAGCGCGCGCGGAAGGCAGTGACGAGCGGACATGACGCGGCAGGCGAACGACGGAAGACGAGTTGGCGGCTGGACGTGCGCAATCATACAGTAGGCTGTCGACGGTCGCGAGCCGCCATGCTTCCTCCGCAGCTTCCAGAGTCGTGATGGCAACTTTCAACACCACGGCCGCGACGAAGATGCGGGCACGGTAATCGACGCATCACCAGAGGTACTTCATGCGAGTCGCTGCACTCTACGACATTCACGCGAATCTCCCCGCGCTCGAGGCCGTGCTCGAGGAGGTCCGGCAGGCCGACGTCGATCAGGTGGTGATCGGGGGCGACGTGTTCCCAGGCCCCATGCCGAGTGAGACGCTCGAGCGTTTGCTCGCGTTCGATCGGCCGGTGCAGTTCATCCGCGGGAACGGCGACCGCGCGGTGCTCGAGCGGATGGCGGGACGCGAGAGCGATGCGCTCCCCGCGCAGGCGCAGGAGTCCGTGGGCTGGGTGGCGGAGCAGCTCGATGCCGATCAGCGCCAGCTCATGGAGACGTGGCCGCAGACGCACATCATCGAGATTCCAGGGTTGGGCGCGGTGCTCTTCTGTCACGCGACGCCGAGAAGCGACACGGAGATCTTCACCAAGCTCACCCCCGAGGAGCGGCTCCGGCCCCTCTTCGAGGGGCCCGATGTGCCGCTGGTCGTCTGTGGGCACACGCACATGCAGTATGTTCGCACCATCGGCAGCGTGCGCGTCGTGAATGCGGGGAGTGTGGGGATGCCGTTCGGCGATCCAGGCGCGTACTGGCTGCTGCTGGGCCCCAACGTGCAGCTGCGGCGCACGACGTACGACCTCACCGCGGCCGCCGAGCGCGTGCGACGCACGACGTATCCGCAGCGGGAGGAGTTCGCGGCGCGCAGCATCCTGCAGCCCAAGTCCGAGCACGAGATGCTCGAGGCGTTCGCGAAGGTCGAAGTGCGATAGGCGCGAAACTACTCGACCTGTGCGTGGGGCCAGGCTCGGCTGAACGCCATCGTTCAGCCGAGCCTGACCCCATTTGATGCCGCGAGTCCAGCCTCGCGATGCGTTACACCGTCGGATGCCTGGACACCGTCTCGTCGTGCACCTGGAACTGGTGCGCGACCGCGAGAATCGTGTCATCGGTGAACAGATTGCCCACGATCGTCGCGCAGATGGGCTGCGCCTCGAGGTCGAGTGGCTGTTGGCCGGCACGGGTGCGCTGCTCGGGCACGTCGAACTTGTAGGGCACCACCACGCAGGGGTGACCCGTCTGCGCGTTCGCGCCCACGTCCGCGTACGGCGCGCCGATGAACATGTCGAGATCCTTCATGAACTCGGCCCACTTCTGGAGGAGGACGTACCGGCGCCGCTCCGTCTGCAGGAAGTCCAACCCGGTGATCGTCCGGCCATGAACGAAGCGCGGATTCCAGTCGGCCGGCGCCATCGGATTGGCCGGTGCGGACGGCGCGCCGGCGCCGCTCGTCGGACTGCCGGCGCCGCCACGCGCCGCGTACACACCCGCCTGGCGCGCGCCGCGCTCCGGCAGATTGTTCAGATCCAGCCCGATCTCCTTCGCCTTGCGCTGGACGTACGCGTCGAACGCCGCCGCATCTTCCACGGCCAGCGCGCCACCCCGCAGCCCCGGCACCGTTGGACGATCGCCGATGCTCACGGGCTTCACGCCGAGCTCGCGCAGCTTCGTCACGAACTCCTGCGGCGCGTGCGCGTCCACGCCCACATGCAGCGACGCGAGGTCGATGCTCCGCGCGAAGTGAAAGGGCATCGTCACCGTCGACGGGTCCTTCTCGTCCACGCCGTGCAGCACGTTGAACACCATCGCGCAGTCTTCAATGGTGCGGCAGATGGGACCGACGCGGTCCTGCGACCAGGCGAGTACCATTCCGCCGTAGCGGCTCACGCGCCCGAACGTGGGGCGCAGCGCGCTCAGCCCGCACCGGATGCTCGGCGAGACGATCGACCCCGACGTCTCGGTGCCGATCCCGAAGGCGACGCACCCGGCCGCCGTCGCTGACGCGGGGCCGGCCGAAGAGCCGCTCGATCCCTGTACCAGATTCCAGGGATTGTTCGTGCGGCCGCGGAACCACTGGTCGTCCTGCGCGAAGAGCCCCGTCGCGAGCTTGGCGATCAGTACCGCGCCAGCCTCGCGCAGGCGCACCGCCACCTCGGCGTCCTCGTCGATGATCCGGTTCTCGAAATCCTTCGCGCCCCACGTGGTGGGGACGCCCTTCGTGGCGAACAGGTCCTTGATCCCGTAGGGGAGGCCGTGCAGCGGACCGCGATCGTGGCCGGCGGCGAGCTCGGCGTCGGCCTGCGCCGCCGCGGCGCGCGCCTCACGCTCCATGATCGTCACCGCGCACAGCAGTTTGGGGTTGAGCCGAGCGAGTCGCTTCAGGTAGATGTCCGTGAGCCGCGCCGAGGTGATCTTGCGTGCCTTGATGAGCGCCGAGAGTCGATGCGCCGGCAGGAACGCGATCTCGTCATCGGACGTCGGCACCGGGCCGCTCCACGGCTCCACGGTGAACACGGCGCGCTCGAACGCCTCGCGCCCGCGCTCGCGCGCGACTTTCTCCATGAGCGCACCGGTGCCGCCCGGATAGGGTTGAAAGTGCAAGGCGGGTGACTCGCCGTTCCCGAGCGCGAGCGGCGCCGGCTGCTGGGTGGGAAACCGGCTGCCGGCTCGCGCCGCGGCACTGCCGAGTCGCTCCGCCTGCGCGGGTTCCACGCCGAGCGTGGCGGCCGCCGCGGCGACGAGCGAGAAGAACACGAAGTGGCGGCGGTCCATGCCGCCCTGCTCTTCGTCGTAGTCGATGCGCTCCAGTTCGTGCTGTGTGTGCTCGAGCAGCTCGTCGGCGTTGTTCACGGGATCCCTCTCGGCGGTGATGTGGCGGACGATCGGACTCCGTAGAGAATCGCGCGCGGGCGGTGATCTCGCCAGATGCCGCTGACTCCGCTCTCGCAAGGGGTGGACGATCGTCCGCCGTGCTGTACAGGTTTCCACACCATCGTCGCGGACATCGACGCGACCATCGACCTCGCATGTGGAGACACTCGTTGACCGGACCAAGCCCTTCCACCGCGCATCCCATGGATGGATTCCCGCAGGTGTGTTTCATCAAGAACACCGTGCGGAATCCGAACATCATCATCGGCGACTACACCTACTATGACGATCCGGATGACGCCGAGAACTTCGAGCGCAACGTCCTCTATCACTTTCCGTTCATCGGCGACAAGCTGATCATCGGGAAGTTCTGCGCGCTGGCGCGGGGCGTGAAGTTCATCATGAACGGCGCGAACCACAAACTGTCGGGGATCTCCACGTATCCGTTCCAGATTTTCGGCAATGGCTGGGAGAAGGTGATGCCGAAGCCCGGCGACTTGCCGTTCAAGGGCGATACGATCGTCGGGAACGACGTCTGGATCGGCTACGACGCGCTGGTGATGCCCGGCGTGGCGATTGGCAACGGCGCCATCGTGGCATCGCGATCGGTCGTGACGAGCGATGTGCCGGCGTACACCATCGTCGGCGGCAATCCAGCAAAGCCGGTGAAGCAGCGCTTCGCGCCCGACGTCATCGACGTGCTGCAGTCGATCGCGTGGTGGGACTGGCCGATCGAGAAGATCACACGGCATCTGGATGTCATCGTGTCCGCCGACGTCGATGCGCTCCGGCGGTCTGCCGTGGACGACTGAGCATTCCGTGAAGCACCGTGGGTCGTGGTGCGACTCGATCGGCGGCACCACGACGCTCCCCTGCGTCGCGAACGCGGGCGCACCCTGCTATGGTGCGCCCGCTCTGTCGCTTCCCCGCCCGAACCCCAGCGCGACCCACTCGATCTCCACGCCGTAGTCGGCCGGTGTGGTCGTGTCGCCGTTCTCGCGCCGCAGCGAAAGTTGCAGCCGCTCCACGTGGTCGAGCCGCGGATGGTCGCCCGCGCCGCCACGACCTTCGGCGGGTCCCACCCAGTAGTTCCACTCGCCCGGGAACCCTTCCGGCAGCTCGACGCCCCGGGCGATCGCGAAGGCACTGAGCGGAATCGATTGCTCGCGCCAACTGCTGTCCACCGGTATCGCCGCGCTCCAGCTCGTACCGTCGTCCTCCATGAGCGTGAGGTGCAGCAGTGCGCGGGAACCGGTGCTTCGCAGCCGCACTCGCACGTCGCGTGCGCCGGCAACGGTTTCCCCGCGCGACTGGATGCGATCGATGATCACGAGCGACATGGTGTAGTCCGATGGACCATGACCCGTGGCATCGCGCGGCAGCTCGAAGTGAAAGACGGGTTGGCCCGTCACGCTGGAGATCGCGAGTCGAAAGCGTCCGCGCCGTCCCGCGTCGCCGATGCGCGTGAAGGCGAGACGCGATGCATCGCGCGCGGGAGTGAAGAGCGTGAGCGGCGTGCGCGCATCGACGACGTTCAGCGTCCACGATGCGTGCGCGTAGTAGTCCCACGCATTCGGCACGACATGCAAGCCGCTGGGGAAGGTGACGGCGGAGTCGCCGCGGAACGCCGTGATCACGAACTGATAGGGTCCCTCGTGCAACGCGGAGGCGGGCACGGCCGCCGAGTACTCGTAGCCGCCAGCGGAGTGCATGGCGAACGCTCGGTAGAACGCACCGCCCAGCGGACGAACGAAGAGTGCGACCGAATCCGGGGACGTGCGATCGACGACACGTGCCCGGATCTCCGCGGTGCGTCCCGCCAGGTACTCGGGCGCCGCGAGCGACTGCACCGACGGCGGTAATGAATCGGGCGGCGGTGCGTGGTATTCACCGAAGCGCAGATGGCCCAGCCACACGGGAAGCGTGGCGACATCCACCGCGCCGCTCGCGCTCAACACGTACACGCCAGGCGTGACGGTGAAGCGACCGCCGGCGGCACGCGTCGCTCGCGCGTTCCCGGCCGTGATCGGCTGCACCGTGAACGCGCGCCCGAGATCCGGCAGCGCGATCGTCATCGCCCACGCTCTGCTGACCGCTCGCGTCACGATCTTCTCGGCGTTGGGCGGCTCGAAGGGATCGGCAACAGGCACCGCATCCGGATACACCTCGAGCCGCCACACCCCCGCGCGCACCTTGTCGAGAAAGTAGATGCCCCGTCCGTTGTACGTGACAATGGGCGACGAGCCGTAGCCCGCGATGCGCGTGAGGGCCGACGCATCGGGCGGCATCGACTGCGTCGAGCCCGCATACAGAAACGCGCCGCGTGAGACGAGCTCGCTCCGGTCGCCCTCGTACAACACCTGCACATCGCCGAAGCGCGTGTTCGCGGGATACGCGCCGTACGTCTCGAGCCTCGGCAAGCGATGCATGGCCGCGGCGGCGATCACCGCGCTCATCGCCTTGCGCGGTGTGTAAACGAGGTTCAGGTAGTGCGTCTGCCACGCGAGGTTGCGCGACGCCGTCTCGAGCATGTCGTAGGCGAACATCGCGGCGAACTGCGCGCCCACCGACCGGAACGTGCGCACCATGGCCGGATACATGGTGCCCGAGCGCAGATCGGCCGTTCCGAACTCGTAGACGATGCGCGGCAAGTGCGCGAGCGCGGGGCTCCGCATGTCGGGGTAGTCGTCCACCGCGCGGAGATAGTTCCCCTGCAGCTCGTGGCCAGCGTTGAGCCCCGTGGGATACCAGCCGAACGTCACGCCCTGTGCGCGCGACTGACGTATCGCATCGGCGATGCGGAAGTCCTGGCTCACGTTGAAGAACACGAGCTTGGTGCACCCGGTGCTGCGCACCGCTCGAGTGAGCGCGTCGATGTAGCGGATCGATCCCTGAAGATCCTCGGGATGATGCCATGGCTCGTTCACCAGCTCGATGAACAGAATGGCCGGCTCGTCCTTGAGCGCGACGCCCGTGTACGGGTTCACATGGTCGAGGATCTGTCGCAGGTAGTTCACCTGCGCCGCGATGGCCGCGGAGTCGGTGCCCATGCGCGCCCTGCCGAAGTGCCGGCCGAAGCCGGGCTGCGTCGTGTCGTCGAGCGCGTCGGGCCAGTTGGAGCCGTAGAGCTGAATGGGGCTCAGCAGCATGTAGATGCCCCGCTCGCGCGCACGGGCGATCAGATAGTCGAGCAGATCGAGATGCTCGTTGTCGATCAGGTTGCCGGCGCTGTCGGATGCCTCCCAGTCGCCCCAGAACGTGAGGCGCATGCCGTCCCACCCCATGCGCGCGAAGTGCGCCATGTCCTCGTCGATCATCCGCTTGCGATCGGCGTGCAGATAGCCGGCGGCACGGTAGTCGGACGCGGTGGGCAGCACGTAGTTCGCGCCGAAGAGCGTGACCTCGCGGTGGTCATCGCGCCAGCGGATCACACCGTCCTTGTCCAGATAGACGGCGCGGTCGGCGGGCAACGGGAGCGCGACACGGCTGTGCGCGCGTGCCGACGCGGTGTCGGTGCGTGTGAAGCGGCGCTGCGCGTGCACGGCGGGAGCGCCGATGGCGAGCGCTGAGACGACGAGCACGACGCGCGCGGCACGCCGGCGCAGTGCGCGCATGACGCGCGCGCACCCGCCGACGTGGGCGCCGATCATCGATTGGCCACGTTCTTCAGGAAGTGCTCGGCGACGATCGAGGGTTGCTCGACGACGCGCTTCTCCTGCGCGTCCACGACGAGACGCATGAACTGCCCCATGCTCCACACGAGCGGCGTCGCGCTCCCGGTCCCCTCGCCGAACTCGAAGTCGGTGTCGCCCGGATTGGGCCGATCCCACACCTGCTCCGGAATCATCCCGCCATCGTTGGCGAAGCTCATCATCGCCCGCAAATACGGCGTGGGGTCGGCGCCACGCGCCACCTCGTACTCGCCCCGCTCGCCCGCGAAGATCGGCCAGAGCCGGCCCACGCCCTCGCCCAGCCATGGGCCGCCGAACCACGTTTCGCCGTAGCCATCGTGGTTGTAGCGATAGAAGTCCGGACCGTTGGGCGTTAGCACACGGATCGTGGCGTCGATCACCTTGAGCGAATTCTCGATGATCGTGTCGGTTGCTGGACGAATCCCCAACCGCACCAGCTCGATGAACCCCTGGTCGACCACATCCCGCTCGTCCCACGAGCCGCCGCCGTTGTGCACGTCGAGCTTGTAGCCGTCGTTCGGGTCCTGATTGTTGTCGATGCGCATGTAGTAGCCGCGAGACGGCGATGGGCTCAGGTGTCCGGTCGTCGTCACCAGCCACGTCTCCAGATGCGACGCCCAGTCATCCGCGGTGTCCATGTACCGCTTGGCATCCGCGTCGGCGCCGTTCGCCTTGGCGATGGCCGATGCGCAGACGAGCCCCGAGATCTCGGCGGCGATGGTCGATGGCGAGTAGCCTCCCACTTCCTCCCACCGTTCCTGCTGCGTGGCCGGCCCGTGGGCGACGACGTACTCCGCCGCCGGGCGCACGTGCTTCGTCCACGTCTCGTGGTCGGTGACGCCGAGCTGCCAGGCGAGCACGATCGGGTACGAGTCCTCGTCCATCTGCTGTCCGGGCCAGTACGGGCGACCGTCGAGCCAGCTGTTCTGCGGGAAGCTGCCATCGCTCTTCTGCTGGACATCGAACAGATAGCGGAGCGCTCGCCTGGCCGTGGCCGAATCGCCGGCGACCATGAGCGACGTCGCCGCCTCGTACAGATCGCGCGCCCACACCAGGTGATAGCCGCCCACATTCGCCTTGTCCGACGACACGGCGAATCCCCAGGGGATGCTCATCGACGCGATGATCGCGCCGGGATACGTCTTGTCCTCGTGCGCGCGCACGACCATCGCCGCGAGGTCGAACTGCTCGCGGTACGGCGCGCTCACCGTGCGGATGCCGCGGAGATACGCGTGCCATCCGCTGGCGTACGCCGCCCGCACCGCCGCGAAGCCGCGGGTGAGGCTCGCGTGGGCCGCCGCGCGCGCGGCGGCGGACGTGGCGCCAAAGCCAAGTGCCAGCGTGAAGTGCGATGGTCGAGCGATGCGCGCGACCTGCACCACGTTCCCGCTGTCGGCATGCGCGTAGTGCAGGGTGAGCCGGTGATGCAGCAAGAGATCGCCGTAGCCATCGTTCACGCCCGCGAATCCATTCGACGATTCGGCGAAGCCGCCGCTCGCCACGAGCGCGGAGGCGACGTCGTCCTTCCGCGCGACGAGCGCGCCGGATTCGGTGAAGGCGGTGTTGCCGTAGCCCGAGTTCTCGAGCGCGGGATGGTAGAGCGCGTAGAGCGACAGCCCCGGCGCACCGGAAAACGTCACGTCGATGAGGAGCGTGTTGTGCTCCGGATCGGTGGCGTACGTCTTGGTGATCGTGAAGCGCCCGGCGGGGTCCCGGCTCGTCTGGCGGAAGAGCAACGCCTTCGTGTCGACCCGCTCGATCGCGTGCCGCATGTCACGCGATTCGATCCACACGCGCTTGCCGTCGCTCACGGCGAACTCGAGTCCACGCGCATCGGCCTGATCCACACGCGGGTAGTAGACCTCGGTGAGGATCCCGCCTCCCAGAGTGAACCACACCTTCGACTGCGCAGTGAGTGATGTGCCGATCCCATTCTTGCTCGCGGGGGTCCACGAGGGCATCTCGCCCGGGCCGCCGGGCGCACTCTGCGCGGAGAGCGCGGCGGGTTGCAGCACCACACAGCAGAGCGCGGTCAGTCCCAACAGTCTGCGAACGATCATGTGCGTCACCTGTGGATGAGATCGAGCACCACGTACGCGTGCGGCGCCAGGCCGCTCGTCGCGGGTGCATAGCTCCGGATGCGCCCGTCCTCGCGCACCTCGAGCGGCGCGCCGTCCGGTGTGTCGAGGAGGTTCCGCGCCGTGTACCGTCCCGGCGCGAGCGTGCCGGCGGCGGAGCTCACCGATACATCGGCCACGCGCGCATCGCCGAGATTCGCGACGACGAGCACGGTGTGCTGACCCGCACGGCGCAGATACGCGGCAACGTGTGCGTCTCGAGCGGTGAGCGGCACCAGTGTGCCCGTCGCCAGCGCGTCGTTCGTCTTTCGGAGATGTATGAGCCGCCGATAGAGGTTCAGGAGCGAGCCGGGATCGCGGTCTTCCACCGCGACGTTGGTCGTGAGCGAGTCGGGCTGCGGACTCTCCCACTCCCTGCCGCTCGTGAACCCGACGCCCGTGCTCGGCGCCCACTGCATGGGCGTGCGAATTCGAGGGTCGGGCTTGTCTCCCGTCATCCCGATCTCCTCACCGTAATAGACGAAGGGGAGTCCGGGAAGCGTGAGCAGCAACGCCGCCGCGACCTTCGCGCGCGCCACGTCACCACCCAGCCGAGTCATCGTGCGCGTCCCGTCGTGGTTCGTGAGGAGCGGCGACCAGCGATACGACGGGAGCGTGTCCTGCATCCTCAAGAATCCCGGGAGCAGCCCCGCGGCTTGCCCGTCGCGGACGACGGCAATCAACGAATCCGCGAGCTCGAAGCCGAAATACGAGGTGAGCTGATCCGGGTAATACGGGAGCACATCATTGATGCGTCCCCACGCCTCGCCCACCGTATACGCCCCCGGTGCGATGCTGTCGATGTACGCCGCGTACTCGTGCAGAAAGGCGTGCGTACCCGCGCATCCCATCTCGCAATTGCCATCTTCCACGAGATACGGCACCGCGTCCAACCGGAACCCGTCCACCCCCATCGTCCGTAGCCAGAACGCCGCGATGCGTTTGGCCTCCTCGCGCACCGCGGGGGTGTGATAGTCGAGGTCGGGCATGTCGCCCGAGAACACGCCGTAGTAGTACTCGTTGCGCACGGGAGACCGACGCCACGCCACTCCGCCCCATGGCCCCTTTCCCAAGGGCGTTGCTGAGAAGCGATACCAACTTCGATACGGCGACGCCGTGTCGCGCAGCGCCGCGAGGAAGTCCGGGTGCTGGCTCGACGTGTGGTTGAGCACCATGTCGACGAGCACCTTGATGCCGCGGCGGTGCGCTTCCGCCACCAGCCGCTTGAAGTCGTCGTTCGTTCCGTAGTCCGGCTCGACATGGTAGTAGTCGCTCACGTCGTAGCCGTGATAGCTGGGCGACTCGGCCACCGGCATGAGCCAGATGCAGCTCGCACCCAGATCACTCGTGGTGGCCGGGTTGCCGTCGTTGATGTAATCGAGCTTCTGGATGAGCCCTTCGAGATCCCCGATGCCGTCGCCGTTGCTGTCGTAGAACGACCGGACGAAGATCTCGTAGCACACCGCGCCGCGCGTCCACGCGGGCGCGGAGGCTGACGTCGCCTCCGGCGCCACGCGTGTCGCAACTGGCGGAACGGATGTGGAGCAGGCCAAGAGCGCCGCGCCGAGCGCGCTCACATAGCGCCGTGCCATCACGCGCCGATCAGTAGCCGGGATTCTGCGTCAAGTTCGGATTGGCGATGAGCTCGGACGCGGGGAGTGGATACAGATCGCGGAAGGCATCCGTCGCCGCTCCGGCGGCCGTGCCCCCCTTCCACGCCCAGATGTAGTCGCCACCCGTGAACTTGCCGAATCGAACGAGGTCCGTGCGACGGTGTCCTTCCCAGAGCAGCTCGCGCTGCCGCTCGGACAGGATGAAGTCCAGCGTGAGATCAGCATCCGTGATGTCGCCCGATGTGTTGCCATAGGCGCGCTCGCGGAGCGCGTTCACATACGCCAACGCCTGCGCGCGATCACCGCCGCCGCCACGCAGCACGGCCTCGGCATAGATCAAGTACGCCTCGCCGAGTCGGAACACCGGGAAGTCCGTATCCACGAATCCCTTGTTCGAGCCGGGCTGCCCCGTCGAGGTGACGTTCTGGAACTTCGGGGCCGCGATCCCCTTCGTGAAGTCGGGGATACTCGTCACATCCACCGACTGCCCATCCGTGTAGAAGTACGACGCACGCCCATCGCCGGATGCGTACGCATTGTACGCCTCCGGCTTGAGGCGTATCCCCCACCAGCCGCCGTCGACGCCGTAGTCCGACGCCTGCATGGTGCCGCCCACCTCGGCGTGCACGAGGAAGGTCACGCCGCCGTACGTCTGCGTCTTCATCCCATCCTGCGTGATGGCGAAGATGATCTCCGGCGACGTGTTGTTGTCGGCTTGGAACATGTGCTCGTAGTTGGGATCGAGACTGTACGCGCCCGATTGGATCACCGTGTCGGCCTCGGCCAACGCGCCCGTGTAGTTGGGCGTGCCCGTATAGACACCGGCGTTCAGGTACAGCTCGGCGAGCAGCATGTCCGCGGCGGGACGGGTCGCGCGCCCGTAGGTGTCGGGCCCCGCCGCCGGCAGCTGCGACTTGATGTCGTTCAGCTCGCTCACGACGTAGTTGTACACGTCGGTACGCGTCGCCTGCTTGGGCGGCGTGGAGCCGAGGGGATCCTTCTCCGTCACGAGCGGGATGTTGCCGAAGAAGTCGATCCCGTTCCAGTAGCTGAAGGCGCGAAGGAAGCGGGCTTCGGCGCGGTACTGATGAATCTGATCGAGCAGCGGGCCGGTCACGCCGCGCGCGGCCAGCTCTTCGTCCGTGGTCTCGCGCAGGAACTCGTTGGCCATCCCGACCTGGAAATAGATCCGGTAGTACATGGCCACGACGAAGGGATCGTACTTGTCCCACATCTGCGTGTTCATCTGCGGGAGGCCGATGTCGTTCCACGCGATGACGGCTTCGTCCGTCGGGAGCTCCTCCGCTTCCCAGTACAGACGGAGGTACTGCGAGAACCCCTCGTCGATCCCTTGAATGTCGGGCTGGCCCGCGGGCCCCTGCTGGCCGCTCACGGCGAGCCCCGCGTAGATCTTGGCGAGGAATGCCTCGTACGAGTTCGGGTCGTTGAACAGGTTGGTTTCGCTGATGGTGCTCTTCGGCTCCACCGTCACATCGGTGCATCCGGCTGTGCCCCCGACCAGGAGGACGGCAGCGAGGGTGAGCGCCATCCACGTCTTCGTGGTGTTCATGGTTTCGTCCTCTCTCGAGTGGTCGACCGATCCATGGTCGCGCTCAGAACTCCACGCTCAGACCGCCGGTGACGGTCCGTGAGCGCGGATAGATGTTGTTGTCGAGGCCGTTCAGCCCGGCGGTCGGATCGACGCCGCTGTAGCCAGTGATCGTGAACACGTTCTGCACGCCGAGCATCGCGCGCATCTGGCGGCTCAGGTAGTCGAACGTGTAGCCGAGGGTGACGTTGTCCAAGCGCAGGAAGGACCCGTTCTCCACGTAGTAGTCCGAGAGGTATTGCGGTGTCTGGAAGCCGGTTTTCAGCACGGACGTGCTCAGGTTGTACGGCGAGGCGCGCGTGAGCTCCTGGTACGTGCCGAGGTCCGACGCGATGTTGTTGTAGACGTAGTTGCCGAGATACGCCCGCAGCGAGAAGCTCAGATCGAAGTTGCCATACGACAGGTAGGACGAGTGCCCCAGGATCCACGTGGGTGCCGGCGAGTGAAACGCACGGCGCTCAGGCACGCTATCGCCGGGCAGCGTCTCGTACTGGCCCTCCACCGGCTTCCCGTCCTGGTACTTCTGCTTGTAGACGAAGAACGAGTTGATCGGCTGACCGGGCTCGAGCACCTGGATGTTGGTGCCGACGCCGCCGGAGACGAGACCCGTGAGGATCTGCTGCGCGGGGCCGGCGAACGGGTTGATGCTCGTCAGCTCGTTCCTGTTGTGCGAGGCCGTGAAGTCGGCGGTCCACCCCAGACTGTGCCGGCCGCCCTGGAGAACCTTGGCGTCGAGGCTCAACTCCACGCCCGTGTTCTTCATGCTTCCGATGTTCGTCGTGAGGTAGTTCGACAGGTTGGTGCCGGCGGCCACCGGCACGGTGAAGATGAGGTCGTTGGTGTTCTTCGTGTACCAGTCGATCGAGCCGCTGAGCCGCTGATCCAGGAATCCGTAATCGAGGCCGACGTCGTAGGCGCCCGTCTCCTCCCACTTGATGTCCTTATCGACTGCGCTCGGGCGGACCGTGGTGATGAATTGGTTGCCGAACTGCACCTGCGTCTGCGGGCCCCCGACGAGGAAGCTCGTGTACTGCTGGTAGTCCGCGAACGCCTGGTTTCCCGTCTTCGCCCACGAGGCGCGGAGTTTCAGGTCGGAGAGCGCCGAGATGCCGCGCAGGAATGACTCCTGGGAGAGACGCCACGCGACGGCGACGGACGGGAACGTGCCCCACGCGTTGCTCAGCCCGAAGCGGGACGACCCATCGCGCCGCAGACTCACCGCCACGATGTAGCGATCACCGAGGTTGTAGTTCACCCGTCCGAAGAAGGAGATCAGCTTGCTGTCGTCCGTGCTCAGATTCGGCGTGGTGTTCTGCGCAGTCGCGAAGCCGTTCGTGCCGAGGAGGTCGGTGCTCAGCTTGGTAGCCGAGGTCGATGGATACTCGCTGTGCGATTTCGAGTACGAGTAGCCGGCCGTCACGTCGACGTTGCCCGGCAGCACATCGATGGGTGCCGAGTAGTCGAGGTACGTCTCGAGAATCGCGTTCAGCTGACTCGGATCGCTGCGGTACTCGTAGCCGTCTTCACCGGACTTCGTTTCCCCGTGCAGGATACTGGGAGTGAACGTCGCCTGCGTGACCTTGGCAACGTCGTAGCCCAGGTTCACGTTGGCCGAGAGCGCCTCGAGGAAGGGGAGGTGATAGGCGGCCTGCGCGTTCCCCACGCTCCGATAGGTCGTGCCCCGCGACGACGCCAGGTTGAGGATGGCCACCGGATTGTCCGCCGACGTCAGCGCGTTCCCGGGCCAGTCGTAGTAGCCGGTGGCGGTGCTCGGGTCCATGACGGGCTGCGTCGGGCCCATCTGCGCGGCGTTGCTCAGCACACCGCTCGGCGTGAAGCGGTCGAACGCACGTGAGCCTTTCAGGTTGGTGCGGATGTCGAGGTGGTCGTCGAGGAGCCGTTGGTCGTAGCTCAGGCCCAGCGATGCGCGCTGAGTCGTCGTTCCCTTGATGATGCCGTCCTGGTTCAGGTAGCCGACGGACAGCCGGTAGTCGTTGGATTCGCCCGCGCCCGACAGGACGATGTCGTGTTGCTGCCCGAACGCCGTGCGGTCCACCTGGCTGAACCAGTTGGTGTTCGCGTCACTCAGTTGCGAGACATTCTGCGGCGCGTACTGCTGAACGGCGGCGCGGAACTGCGCGGCGTTCAGCATCGAGGGGAGCCTCGTGACGGACGAGGCGGAGACGCTCGCGGTGTAGCGCACATGCGGGCCGCCGTGCCCGGTCTTCGTCTTGATGATCACCACGCCGTTGGCGGCGTTCGCGCCGTAGATGGCCGCGGCCGACGCGTCCTTGAGCACGGTGATGCTCTCGATGTCGTCAGGATTGAGGAAGTTGAGCGGGTCGCGTCCATCGGACAGCCCACCGCCCGCGCCGGTGCCGAGCGGCATGCCATCGACGATGTAGAGCGGATCGCTGCTCGCGTTCACCGAGGTGGCGCCGCGAATGCGGATCGACAGCCCGCCGCCCGGCTCGTTGTTGTCCACCACCTGCACGCCCGCCACCTTCCCCTGAATGAGATTCTGCGGCGTGACGATGCGTCCGGTGTTGAACTGGTCCGACGTGACCTGCTTGACCGCGCCCGTGATGTCGCCGGCGCGCTCACGTCCATAACCCACCACGACGACCTGCGCGAGGCCGATTGCCCGCGGTGTGAGCGCGAGATCGACGACGGCGGTATCGCCGGCAGTGACCTGGACCGCTTGCACCGCTGGTGCATAGCCCAGCATGCGGGCGCGCAGGGTGTCCGTGCCGGCGGGAACACCCGTGAGGACGTACGCGCCGTCCGACTGCGAGAGCGTCGTGCGGCTCCCGACACTGATCGTGATGCCGCCGAGCGGCTGATGCGAGGCGCCGTCGGTGACGTGCCCGCGGACCGTGCCACCCGGCGCTTGGGCATAGAGAGGGGCGAACCAGAGGACTGCTACGAGCGGACCGATGACTGCGCGTGCGCGTGCCATGCACATCTCCTCGAAGCGATTTTGGGGGTCCGACCGACCGAAGCCGCGGGGAACGAATTACGGCCGGCTATGTCCTAACGCGCGTGAAGCGCGCTGTCAACATGCGGGCTGGACGCCGGCCCGTGCGCCTGCGCAAGTTTGCAAGCGACCGTGCGCGTTTCCGGCATGCCGGTACCGGGACGAGCGTGCGCTCGCGTCGTGGAAGTGCCAGCACCGCCCCCCCACGTCTCCGTTCACCTTCGAGAGTTCGTCATGCAGAAGCTCGGCTTGGTCCTCACACTCACCCTCGCGTCGCTCACGATTCCGGACGTCGCGGCCCGCGCCCAGTCGCCATCCGATGTCGCCCGCTGGAAGCAGGAGGCACAGGCCGTCACCATCTACCGCGATGACTGGGGGATCGCGCACGTCTACGGTCACACCGATGCCGACGCCGTCTTCGGGATGATCTACGCGCAGGCGGAGGATGACTTCAATCGCGTGGAGTCGAACTATCTCTTCGCCTTGGGCCGCGAAGCGGAAGCCGACGGCGAGTCGCACATCTACCGCGACCTGCGGATGCAGCTGTTCATCGACCCGGACACGCTGAAGGCGGAGTACGGGCGGAGCCCGGAGTGGCTCAAGCAGTTGATGAACGCATGGGCCGACGGACTGAACTTCTACCTCTACACGCACCCCACCGTGAAGCCGAAGGTCATCACGCACTTCGAGCCGTGGATGGCGCTGTCGTTCACCGAGGGGAGCATCGGCGGCGACATCGAGCGCGTGAACGTGCGCGAGCTGCAGGCGTTCTACGAGAACGGCGGCAGTGCCTCGACGCCGACGACCACGTCAGGGCAGGACGAGCTCGAGGACGGCCCGCCGCCGGAACCCTCGGGCTCGAACGGGATCGCCATCGCGCCCAAGAACACGCTCGACCATCACGCGCTCTTGTGGATCAACCCGCACACGTCGTTCTACTTCCGCTCCGAGCTGCAGATGGTGAGCGATGAAGGGCTCGACGCGTACGGCGCGGTGACGTGGGGGCAGATCTTCATCTACCAGGGGTTCAACCCGACCGCCGGCTGGATGCACACCTCGAGCGGCGTCGACAACATCGACGAGTTCCTCGAGACGGTGACGAAGCACGGCAGCCGCTACACCTACAGGCACGGGAACAAGCAGCTCCCGGTGCGCACGCGCACGATCACCATCCACTACAAGACGGCGAACGGGATGGCGACGAAGACCTTCACGGCGTACTACACGCAACACGGCCCCGTCGTCCGCAAGCAGGGCGACAAGTGGGTGACGGTGAGCCTCATGCAGTCGCCCATCAACGCGCTCATCCAGTCGTACTCGCGCACCAAGGCGAAGGACATGGCTGCGTTCGAGAAGATCATGGAGCTGCACACGAACTCGTCGAACAACACGATCTTCGCGGACGCCGAGGGGAACATCGCGTACTTCCACTCGAACTACATCCCGAAGCGGGATGACAGCTTCGACTGGACGAAGCCGGTGGACGGAAGCGATCCACGCACCGACTACCACGGCGTGCTCTCGATCGATCAGACGCCGAACGCGATCAACCCGCCGGACGGCTGGGTCTACAACTCCAACAACTGGCCGTGGTCCGCGGCGGGCCACGACAGCCCGAAGCGGCGCGACTTCCCGAAGTACGTGGAGACGGGCACGGAGGAATCGCCGCGCGGCTACCACGCGCTCCGCGTGCTGCCGAACAAGCACGACTTCACGATGACCTCGCTCACCGCGGCGGCGTTCGACAGCTACCTGCCGTCGTTCGCGCACATGATTCCGTCGCTGATCAAGGCGTACGATGTAACGCCGGCGTCGAATCCGCTCGAGGACAAAGTCGCGAAGCAGATTATCGTGCTGCGCGGCTGGGACTACCGGTGGGCCATCCCGTCGATCGCGACGTCGCTCGCCGTGTACTGGGGCGATGACATCGAGCGTCGCGTGGGGCGCGAGGCGCGCGCGGCGGGGATGTCCGCCGAGGACTACGCCGCCGAACGCGCGACGCCGGAGGAGCTGCTGCAGTCGCTCGCCGATGCGTCGGACAAGCTGACGGCGGACTTCGGCAACTGGCGCACGCCGTGGGGCGACATCAACCGCTTCCAGCGGCTCGACGACAGCATCGAGTCGCACTTCGACGACTCGAAGCCGAGCATCCCGGTGCCGTTCACATCCTCGCGCTGGGGCTCGCTCGCGTCGTTCGGTGCTCGGCCGTATCCGAACACGAAGAAGTGGTACGGCACGAGCGGGAACAGCTTCGTCGCCGTCGTGGAGTTCGGCGACAGCGTGCGGGCGCGCGCGGTGACCGCTGGCGGCGAGAGCGGTGACCCGAAGTCGCCGCACTTCGAGGATGAGGCGGAGCGGTACGCGACGGGGAATCTCAGGACCGTGTACTTCTACAAGTCGCAGCTAAAGGGGCACACGGAGCGGGAGTATCACCCGGGGAAATGAGGGGCGATCGCTTACGGGGCAGTCTCTGTTGGATCACGGATCCAAGACCGACAATTGGAGGCAGCGCATGACCAATTGGCTCATCGCGCGACGACCACGTCCCGCTGCACCTTCTGCGGCCTGACGAGTTGTTGAGGAAGCTGAGCTCTGCGAGGGAAGGCGGCTGCTAGCAGGTCCAGACGCTCGTATTCAAAACAGGCAGGTTGTCTAGCTTAGATGCGATGCGTGCGAGGAAGATCTGCAGCGACTGGCCCCAGGATCACTATCCGATACCAGAGGTGAGCTGTGAACCGACACACTACGAATCTCTTCGCGCTTGGTGCTCTGGCCTGCGTCCTCGCCGCCGCATGTGAAGCGTCCGATGCGTCGCCTGCAGCGGCGCAGGACGCCTGCTGGATCCAGGGGAGTACCGCGAACCTCTCCAAGCGCCCGAGCGCACTCGATTCGACGACCATCGCGCTGAACGGCGGCACGGTGAAGGTGTGCTATGGTCGCCCCCGTGCGCGCGGCCGGGCGATCATGGACAGCTTGGTGCCCTACGGTGAGCCGTGGCGCATGGGTGCGAACGAGGCAACGGCCATCCACGTGCCGTTCCGCGCGAGCATCGCCGGCGTCAGCGTGGACTCCGGGTGGTACTCACTCTACGCCGTGCCCGCTGCGAAGCAGTGGCGGATCGTGGTGAATCGTCAGGCGCAGCGTTGGGGAATCCCGATCAACGATACCGTGCAGGCGAAAGACGTTGGCTCCGGCATGGTCGCGGTCGAGCACCTCTCGGATCCCGTCGAAGTGCTGACGATTGCGCTGCGCAGGACATCGCCAACGTCCGCGGTCATGGACGTGTCGTGGGAGAACACGCGCGTCAGCATCCCGGTGCAACAGCGCTGAGCACCGAATACCGAGCGCGAGATGACGAACGCCGGGTGATGCGACCATCGCATCACCCGGCGTTCTGCTTCCGCTGCTACTCGTCAGCGCTCAGTTCGCCGACGCCAGCTCCCGCACGGCGCTCGCGAGCTTCTGCACCTTGGCCGCATCGCTCGAGCCGCTGGCCTCGCCATCGAGCTGCGACGCGAGCTGTGTGAGCGCGCTGCTCCGCGCGCTGCCAGAGGCGTGCTCCGCGCCGTCGAGCGCCTTGCGCACCTCGGCGATCCGGCTGGCCGAGAGACCGTTCGACCGCTCGAGCTGGTCCGTGTAGGCGCGCGCCAGCGCGAAGCTCGCGGGCCACACGTACTTCGGCTGCCCCTGCACGTTCAGGTAATCGAGGTGCACGGTCTTCGCCGCGTCGATCTCGTTCTGCGTCAGGAACGCGCTCGGCGCGAGGTCGAACACATCGAAGCCGCGCGCGATCTCGGAGCCGTAGATGTGGCCGTTGTACCAGTAGACCGACCAGTAGCCGGCGCCGACCATCCGCGTGGAGTCCACCGGACCGCGGTCGAAGAAGGCGATCTCCTTCACGTGATCGGGGTCGGTGAAGTCGAACACCGAGAGCCCGCCCTGATACCACGCCTGCACCATCACGTCGCGCCCCGGGATCGGGATGAGCGAGCCGTTGTGCGCCACGCAGTTCTCCTCCTCCGTCTGCGGCGCGGGCAGCTTGTAGTAGCTGTGGAAGTGCATCTTGCGATCGGCGAGCGTGAACACCGCGTCCGCACCCCACTCGCGCGGGTCGGTGGCGCGACACTTCGGCTGCCCGCCGCCGCCCCATTCATCCGTGAACAGCACCTTGGTGCCGTCGTTGTTGAACGTCGCCGAGTGCCAGTAGGAGAAGTTCGAATCGGACACCGCGTCGATGCGCACCGGGTGCGCCGGATCGCTGATGTCGAGGAGCATCCCGTACCCCTCGCACGCGCCGCCGGCCAGCCCGATCGCCGGATAGACGGTGATGTCGTGGCACTGCGTGGGACCGGGCTTCGGGCCGTTCCCGCTGGACCGCGTGCCGATCAGCTTCGCGACGATGGCCGGGAGCGAGTCGCGCAGCGTGGTGCTGTCGGCGGCCGTCGGCGCGCCGGTGCCGCCACGCGCCGCGACGACGCTGTCCAGCATGTGGTTTGCGAACTGGTCCGGCAGAACCTGCTGCTGCCCCAGCACGTCCACGATGAACGCGCCGCGCTTGCGCGCCTCTTCGATCTTGGCGATGTCCGCCTGCGCCATCCCGTGCTGCGGCGGCGCGACGAGGTCGTTGAAGATGCGCGGGCTGCTCACGATCGCCGCCTGCTCGGGGTGCGCGAGCGGAACCTTGATCACTTCGATGCGGAACAGCGCCGTGTTCGGATCCTCGCCGGGCTGCGCGCTCGAGCAACCGGCCAGCTCGCTCGGCGAGCGCACGGGCGCCGAGCCCGAGATGTAGACGTACACGTTGTCCGGATCCTTGGGATCGACGAGCAGCGTGTGCGTGTGCGAGCCGCGGCAGGTCTGCACGTTGCCCACGTTCCGCGGATGCGCGATGTCGCTGATGTCGAAGATGCGGAGCCCGCGGAGCCGGTCCTTGCTCACGCTGTCCTTCACACCCTCGGTGCCGCAGTCGAGACGACCCGAGAGCCCTTCACCCGAGATGAAGAGCAGATTCTTGTAGACGGACACGTCGCTCTGCGACGCGGGGCAGACGTACCCCGTCTCGAGCCGCGGTTGGCTCGGGTTGGAGATGTCCCAGATCTGCCACCCGTTGTAGTTCCCCTGGATGGCGTACTTGCCGGTGAACGCGAGGTCGGAGTTGGTGACGCCCGCGAAGTGCTCCGACGGCTTCGTCTGCGAGAGCACCTTCAGGTTCCACACGGCCTCGCCGGCGTCGAACAGACCGGCCTTGAGCCCGACACGCGGATCGGGATTCGGCGCCTCGGCCGACATGCGGGCCGCCGGCGATGCGGCGGGCGATGGGGCCTCGTCGTGCGAGGCCGCGGGCGAGTGCGCGCACGCGGCCGCGGAGAGCAGCCCGAGCGCGAGCGACAGCGACGTGAGCGACACGCCGGCCGGCCGTGTGGCGCGCCGGCGAGTGGGAGACACGGATGCCATGTGCGATTCCTCTGGTGGGCGGTGTGGACTACGAACGTCCGCCAGCGGGCGGAGTTTCAGACGCGCTTCCGAACAGGATGGCCGCGAGCATCCGCTGCATGCGCGCGACTTCGGTGGTCTGATCGACGTTGATGTCGGAGGCGAGCTTGAAGACGAGCTCGTCCTGCGCGGCGCCGTTGGTGCCGAACAGCTTCTTCACCATGGAGATGGCGCCGCGGTGGTGCTGGATCATGAAGGTGAGGAAGAGCCGGTCGAACTCCGGGCCCTTCGCCGCATCGAGCTGCTTGAGCTGCGCCTCGGTGAGCATCCCCGGCATCATCATCATGTGCGGGGCCCCGTTCACCATCACGGTCATCCCATCGGACATCGGCTGCGGCACAGGCTGGCGCCGGTCGCGGAGCCACGTCTGCATGGTGCGGATCTCGTCGCGCTGCGCGTTGAGAATCCGCGCGCACAACGTCTGGACCGATGGGCTGGCGCCGTGCGTCGGTGCCCAGCCGGCCATCAGGATGGCCTGCGCGTGGTGGCCGATCATCCCGGACATGAAGTCGATGTCCGCCTGCGTGTACGGATGGCGAACGCTGTCGGCCCGCGCCTGGGCAATGGCGGCCGCTTCACTCTGGTCGGCCACCGCAGGCGATGGAGTACGCTCGGGCGACGGCGTGCTCTCGGGCGAGGGACCACTCTGATGACTGGCGCCGTGCGTAGCGCTGCTGCACGCGGTCGAGGCAAGGGCGACCAGGGCGGCGAGCAGCGCCGCGGCGAGCGTGCGGGTGGGAGATGGCGTCATGACGTCAGACTCCTGCGAAGGGCATTCGAGCCGGCCACGTCTAGGGCCGGCTCGAACGATGACATGGAAAGTAGCGCGAAGAGGTACGGTCGCAAGCGGGGACGCTGGCATTCCGAGAGAGCACCGACTTTTGTGTCATTCCCAACGCCAGTTTCGCGTCACTTCATACGTCAGCTTCGCATCACTTCCAGCCAGCCGCAGCCTCGTGCCACCCCGAACGCCGCGAGGAATCTCATGGTGCCGAGATGAACCTGCCCCCGCTTACCCTTCGTCCGCGGACGGGCCGTACGTGCCCGGTACGGGGAGGCCGAGCAGCCGGTAGTAGACACCGAGTTGGGCGCGGTGGTGAACGAGGTGACTCATCATCATCACGCGCAGGAGCAGGCGCCTCGGTCCACGGACCAACACCTGAGAGCCGTTCCGGAACACCCAGTCGCCGGAGAGCGTGGCGAGGTCGGTCCGGACGAGCGCGGCCTCCAGTTGCGCGACGTTCGCGGCGTGCCGCGCAACCAGCTCGGCCGCGCTCGTCAGCGGCGCGGATGGGCGGCTCGTGGCCAGGTCCAGCTCATCGGTCGTGAGGATGACCGCGCCCCTCAGGGGAATGGCGGCAATGTGGGTGGCGAGCTGAGCGAGCGTCCGCGACCGCTCGTGCGGCCGCCATTCGCTCCGGCTTTCGGGAAAGCGTTCGAGGAACCGGCGCGTGGTCGCGTGCTCGGCGGCGAAGTCCGGAAAGAGCAGTTCGGCGGCCGACAAAGGCTCGGCGGATGCGCCGGGAGCGGCCGAAAAAGAAGAGGTCGTGGGCATGGGCGCCTCGCGGGAGAAGAGGGTGGATACCGCTCGACTGGTTCCGCGAAGATCGCGCACGTTGTTGAAAAAGTCAAGCACACACTGGAAAATATCAATCGACTACCGTACCCTTCCTCCATGCGCACCTATCGACAGTATTGCGGCCTCGCCCGGGCGCTCGATCTGGTTGGGGATCGCTGGACGCTGCTCATCGTCCGCGAGCTGCTCATCCTCGGCCCGTCACGCTACACCGACCTGCGCAACGGACTCCCCGGCATCGCGACCAATCTCCTCGTCGACCGCCTGCGCGAGCTGGAAAACGCAGGCCTGGTCGAGCGGGAGCAGGCGGCACCGCCGGTCGCCACCGCGCTCTTTCGTCTCACGTCCCGCGGCGCGGCGCTCGAGCCGGTGATCCAGGCGCTCGGAGCATGGGCCGGGCCGACGCTCGGCCGATGGGAGCCCGGCGAAGAGTTCCGGAGCCACTGGCTCGCGCTACCCCTGGAGCTCCACCTCGTCGACGGGGCACCGAAGCGCCCACCCGTGACCATCGAGGTGCGCACCGGCGACCGGCCGATCGTCATCGAAACGACCGGCGGCCGCGTTCGCGTACGACCTGGAAGCGCCGCCTCAGCGGACGCGGTCGTCACCGGACCGCCGGATCTCGTGCTGGCCGTGCTGCTCGGGCGGATGCCGCTCAACACCGCTCGCCGCCATGGGGTGCGCTTCGAGGGAGACGAGCGCGCACTCCGGCGCGTCCGGCCTTTGCCGGCTACGCCGCACGCGCCGTGAAGAACGCGATCAGATCCGCACCCCCGGCAGCACCGCACCGGCCGCCAACCCCAGCACGTACAGCCACCCGAACGCCCGGTTGTGCACCAGACACACGCGGTGGTACCAGAGCGGCCACCCGACGTACCCTGCCGGCGGCTCGCTCGGCGCGGGGCTCGACATGACGCGCACGGCGCGCAGCGCCCTCGGCGCAGCCAGGAACACGACGAGCACGAACGGCGTCAGCGCGCCGATCAGCACACCCGCCACGACCACCGCGTACATCGCCAGCACCGATGCGCGATTGAGCACACGCGCCCACTGCTCGCCGAGCACCACGGGGAGCGTGCGCTGATGCTTGCGCTCGTCGAACTGCCGCTGGTCGATGTGCTTGCCGACGAGAATCGACATCACGCCGAGCCCGTAGGGGATGGACGCGAGCAGCGCGTTCCCCGAAAAGCCGCCGGCGATCACGTAGTAGCCGCCCGCCACCATGAGCGGCCCCCACACGATGAACGCCGCGAGCTCACCGAGCCCCAGCTCCTTCAGCGCGCGCGGCGCGGCGTCGTATGCCCAGAGCAGCAGTGCACCCACGGCGACGAGCAGCACCGCCGCCCACCCGCGGAGCGCGATGAAGTAGACGCCGATCGCGATCGCGATGGTGACGAGCACGAGCAGGCCGCGCACGAGGAGTGCTGAGCTCACCGCACCGCTCAGCACTGGATGCACCGTGTAGCGCCGGCGCGGTGAGTCGTCGGTGTCGTGTCCACGACGCGCGCCGAAGTAGTCGTTGGACAGGTTGCTGATCATGTGCAGCACCACGTAGCCGACGAGCACGAGGACGAACGGGACGAGCTCGAAGCGGCGATCCGTGAGCGTCAGCAGCCCGGCGAGGAGCGCGGCCTGGAACGAGATGACGAGGATGACGCTGCGCGCCGAGTAGAGAAAGCGCGAGATCGGGTCGAGATGGACGAGATCCTCGGCGAGCGGCGGGTAGAAGCCCGTGAAGGCGCGCGCCCACTCGCGCGGCCCGCGCCCGGTTGGGCGGCGGCCGACGGGGACAGCGGGACGCTCGGTGGATGCGTGGGTCATCGGCGGTGATCGTCCAGAGAGAGGTGACGGCTCGGCGGCGGCCTCTAACCCCGAGGCGCGAGCTGTGCTAAAAATATGTCGAAGATTCGACGCGGCGACTTCCAACCCCGGAGCTTCCCATGAACGAGGACGCTTTCAACATCTCGATTCGCAAGTTCCTCAAGCACTTCGGCGTGACGGCACAGCGCGAGATCGAGCGCGCCGTGCAGCAGGGCGTGGCGAACGGCACGCTGCGCGGCACCGAGACCATTCCCGTCCGGGCGACGCTCGTGCTCGGCGATCTCGTGCGCGACTTCCACATCGACGGAGAGATCACGCTCGCGTGACTCGGGGGGTGGCGCCATGCGACGACACGAAGAGCGGCATCGCACGGAGCGCATCGGCTGGCTGCGCGCCGCGGTGCTCGGCGCGAACGATGGGCTCATCTCGACGGCGAGTCTCGCGGTCGGCGTCGCGGCCGCTGGCACCGGGCGGAGTGCCGTGGTGCTCGCGGCGACGGCCGGGCTGGTGGCCGGTGCGATGTCCATGGCGGCGGGCGAGTACGTGTCGGTCAGCTCGCAAGCGGACACCGAGCGCGCCGATCTCGCGCGCGAGCGAGAGGAGCTCGCGCGCTACCCCCAAGCCGAGCACGCCGAGCTCGCGGGCATCTACGTAGAGCGCGGGCTCACCCCGACGCTCGCCGACGAGGTCGCGCGACAGCTCATGGCGAAGGACGCGCTCGCCGTGCATGCGCGCGAGGAGCTGGGCCTCAGCGAGGTGACGGCCGCGCGGCCGCTGCAGGCGGCCTTCGCCTCGGCCCTCTCGTTCGCGTCGGGCGCGGCAGTGCCGGTGCTGCTCTCCGTGCTGGCGCCGATGTCCGTGCTGACCATCGCCCTGATCGTCGCCACACTCGTGCTACTCGCCGTGCTCGGCGCGATCGCCGCGCGACTGGGCGGTGCGTCCATCATCCGCGGCACGATACGCGTGGCGTTCTGGGGCGCGCTCGCCATGGCGCTCACGGCACTTGTGGGACGGCTGTTCGGGACGACCGTGTAACGTGTAGCGGACTCGGCCTGGGCAAGTGATGTGCGTAGCCGGCTGAGCTCGCGTGATGCGTCCCGCGTCATCTGGCGTCCTGATCCACGACACGTAATTTGGCCGACGGTACGCAAATCGCCCCGAACCACTCGTCACGCCATCATGCCCAAATGGACACGACGCGATCTCTTCAAGACCGGCCTGGGGATCGCGGCCAGCACCGTACTGACTCCGTCCCTCGCTGACGCGCTCGAGAGCACCGCGGCCGTCGGCATGACTCAGAACGACGCGCCGCCCGCCAGCACCCCGCGCGAGCGGCTCCTCCTGGATGCCGATTGGAAGTTCCATCTGGGCGATGCCAATGACGTCGCCCGCGACTTCGGCTTCGGCGGCAATGAGGCATTCGCGAAGGCCGGCGCACTCTTCCCCGGCGTGTCGCGCGCGAACTTCGACGCTACGTCGTGGCGCTCGGTGACGCTGCCGCACGATTGGGCGGTCGAGCTGCCGTTCGTGAACGAGCAGCGCCTACTCGGACACGGCTACAAGCCACTCGGCCGCGAGCATCCCGAGACGAGCATCGGCTGGTACCGACGCGTGTTCCAGCTCCCCGCGACCGATGCGGGCCAGCGCGTCTCGATCGAGTTCGACGGCGTGTTCCGCGATGCCATGGTCACACTCAACGGACAGTACCTCGGCCGCAACATGAGCGGCTACGCACCCTTCGCCTACGACGTCACCACGGTCGCCAACTTCGGAGGGCCGAACGTGCTGGTCGTGCGCGTGGACGCTACCGAGTACGAAGGGTGGTTCTACGAAGGGGCGGGAATCTATCGCCACGTCTGGCTCGTCAAGACGAACCCGGTGCGCGTGCCGCAATGGGGCGTGTTCGTCCGCTCGGAGCCGGTGCTGCGCAACGGCGCCGCCGAGTCGGCCGCGCTCACCATCGAGACGGAGATCGACAACCACACGGATGCCGCGACCACGTGTCGCGTGGTCACGGAGGTGCGCGACGCGTCAGGGCGCATCGTCGCCACCACGCGCTCGTCGCCGGCGCGCGTGGAGCCCGACATCCGATCGGTCGTCACGCAGCACACCTCGGTGGACAGGCCCGCGCTCTGGTCCATCGAGCATCCGCAGCTGTACACGCTCGTCACCACCGTCGTGAACCAGGCGGGCGAGGTACTCGACCGGTGCGAGACGCCGTTCGGGATTCGCAGCATCCACTTCGATCCCGATCGTGGCTTCTTCCTCAACGGCACGCACGTGGAGCTGAAGGGGACGTGCAACCACCAGGACCACGCCGGCGTCGGCTCGGCGCTCCCGGACCGCCTGCAGGCATACCGGATCGAGAAGCTCAAGGCGATGGGCGCCAACGCGTATCGCACGTCGCACAACCCGCCGGCGCCCGAACTGCTCGAAGCGTGCGATCACCTGGGGATGCTCGTGCTCGACGAGGCGCGCATGTTCTCCGCCGAGCCGGAGGGGCTGAGCCAGCTCGAGCGCATGATCCGGCGCGACCGCAACCATCCGAGCGTCTTCGCGTGGTCCATCGCGAACGAAGAGGGGCGTGTGCAGGGGACCGACGTCGGGAAGCGGATCGGACACGAGATGCGGCGGCTCGCGCACCGGCTCGATCCCTCGCGCCCCGTCACCGCCGCCATGAACTTCGCGTACGGGACCGGCCTCACGTTCTCACTCGACGTGCAGGGGATCAACTACCAGGAGGGCGACATCGACGCGCTCCATCGCAACTTCCCCAAGCTCCCGATCATGGGGACGGAGACGGCGAGCTCCCTCGCGACGCGCGGCATCTACGCGAACGATGCCGAGCGCGGCTACATGAGCGCCTACGACGTGAACCATCCGAAGTGGGGCGCGACGGCCGAGAAGTGGTGGAACTTCGTCGTCGCGCGCCCGTGGTTCGCCGGCGGCTTCGCGTGGACCGGCTTCGACTATCGCGGCGAGCCGACGCCGTACGAGTGGCCATGCATCAGCTCGCACTTCGGGATCATGGACACGTGCGGCTTCCCGAAGGACACCTATTACTACTATCAGGCGTGGTGGAGCGACCAGCCGGTGCTGCACCTCTTCCCGCACTGGAACTGGTCCGATACCGAGCCGCGTGACATCGAGGTCTGGGTGCACAGCAACCTCGACCGTGTCGAGCTGTTCCTGAACGGGAAGAGCCTCGGCGCGAAGGATGTCGAGGCGAACAGGCATCTCTCATGGACGGTCCGGTACGCGCCCGGCACGCTCGAGGCGCGCGGGTACCGGAACGGCGCGGTCGTACTCACTGCGAAGCGCGAGACGACCGGTCCCGCGACGCGCGTGGTCGTGCGCGCGGACCGTTCGACCATCCACGCCGATGGGGAGGATGTCGTCGTGTTCGACGCGCAGGCCGTGGACGCGCAGGGACGGTTCGTGCCCACGGCCGATGCGGAGATCACCTTCGCCGTGAGCGGAAGCGGTGCGCTCATCGGCGTCGGCAATGGCGATCCGAGCAGCCATGAAGCGGACAAGGCCGACCGGCGGCGGCTGTTCAACGGGCGGTGCGTCGCGATCGTGCAGGCGTCGTCCAGCGCGGGACAGATTCGCATCGAGGCGTCGTCGCCAGGGCTCGCACCCGGAACGGCGCAGGTGACGTGCGAGCCGTCCACGCCGCGACCGAGCGTGTAGCGTCACTTCGAGCATCCTCCATCCGGCAGAGCACCGACGATCCGCCAGCGCATCGTCGATCCACCATCCGATCACCTTCATGTCCTCCTTCTTCCGTCTCGTCCCCGCTGTCGTGCTGCTCTACGCGAGCACATCCTGTCGTCCGGCGGAGTCCGCGCAGATGGCCATCCATGATCCGCACTGGGAGGTGCAGTACGCGGACTCGAGCGCGCTCTTCATCGGCCTCTTCGCCGTGGACTCGAACATCGTGTGGGCCGCGGGGAGCGGCGGGCGCGTGGCGCGCACCATCGACGGCGGCAAAACGTGGACGGTGCACATCGTCCCCGGCGCCGATACGCTCCAGTTCCGCGACGTGCAGGCGTTCTCGGCCACCGATGCCGTCGTGCTCTCGATCGGCAACGGGCCGAGCTCGCGCATCTATCGCACGAGCGATGGCGGCGCAACGTGGACGCTCGCGTTTCGCAATGATGATCCCAAGGCGTTCTTCGATTGCCTGGCGTTCTGGGACCGCGAGCGCGGCTTCGCGTTCAGCGACAGCCACGACGGCGAGTTCACGTTGATCAAAACCGATGATGGCGGCCGCAGCTGGCGGCGCATCGATCCCTCGAAGGTGCCCGACGCGCGCCCCGGCGAAGGCGCGTTCGCGGCGTCGGGGACGTGCACGGTCGCGCGCCCCGGCGGGCTCGGCTGGTTCGGCACCGGTGCATCCGGCGTCGACACGCGCGTCGTTCGCACGACCGATTACGGCGCCACGTGGCACGCGGCACTCACGCCGATTGCGAGCCGGTCCACGGGCGAGGGGATCGCCTCGCTCGCGTTCCTCGACGATCGGCACGGCGTGGCGTTCGGCAACCGGCTGGACGGGCCCGACTCCACCTACGCCAACGTCGCCCGCACCACGGACGGCGGCGCGACGTGGACGCTCACACGCGCGCAGGCGCTGGGCGGCGTGGTGTACGGCGGGAGCTACGTGCCTGGCGCGGCCACGCCGACGCTCGTGGCGGTCGGCCCGTCGGGCTCGGCATACTCGACGGACGACGGCGACAGCTGGACACAGATCGACAGCACGAACACGTGGACAGTGATGTTCGTCTCGCCCGCCGCCGGCTGGTCGGCGGGACGCGGGCACATCAGCCGGTTCCGGAACGGGGCGCCGTGAGCGCAGTCTGTCATCCCGAGCGCAGCCTGTCATCCCGAGCGCAGCGAGGGATCTCGCCTGGCACTCCGCTTGCCCTCTCGCTCCCCACTCGAACCGTGAGGTGTTCATGCGGCCGCTGAGCATCATCGGCATTCTCCTCATCATCGCCGGCGCCGTCGTCCTCGTGTTGCGCGGCATTCACTACACGAAGGACCGCGACTCGGTGAAGGTCGGCCCACTGGAGGTGTCTGCCGAGCACAGGGGATTCATTCCGCCGGTTGCGGGCGCGATCGCCGTGGTGCTGGGAATCGCGCTGGTCGCCGTTGGACAGCGGAGGAGCTGACGGCGCGTCCGGCGCCACGCACACACCAGAACGGGGAGCGTCCATTGACGCTCCCCGTTCGGCATTCTCACCACGGTGGTACAGCGACGACATCTGCTACGGTGTGGTGAGCAGCAGCTCCGGCCGCTGCGAAACGTCTCGCCGCGACATCCACCTCATCACTGGTACTTGTACTCCGCGCCGTCGTAAAAATCCCCCAGCAAATGCTCGGCGAAGTACTCCATCCGCATCCGGTCGGCGTATGGCGTCATGTCACCGTATGCATGCGGCTTCCCCGGCATGATCATGAACGCGAACCGCTTGTTCGCCTTGATGAGTGCGTCCACCAGACGGATCGTGTTCCCGGGATGCACGTTGTTGTCCATGTCCCCGGTGACGAGCAGCAGATCGCCCTTGAGATTCTTCGCGAGCTCGATGTTCGTCGGCACGTGGATGTCGAAGCGGATGCTGTCGCGCGCTGTCGTGTCGGTTGCTCCGTACATGGGAGCGCTGCCTGCCCCGCGCCGCCCCGCGCGCGTGCGTCCACGTGCGCTGTCCGCGCCGTTCTCCACGATCAGCTTGAGCCCGTAATTCCACTCGCTCCAGTTCTGGTTGTAGATGTTGTTGTCATGGTTGCCCGATTCCGAGACACCGACCTTGAAGAAGTCGTTGTATGGCGGCTCGAGCATGGCCGCCGCGGTCAGGAATCCGCCGCCGGAGTGGCCGTAGATCCCCACGCGGTCGATGTCGATCCACGGATAGCGCGCCGCCAGCTGCTCGATCCCCGCCTTCTTGTCCGCCAGTGCGTAGTCGCGCGCGTTGCCGTAGCCGTACCGGTGATAGGCCACCGAGCGTAGCGGGCTCCCACCGCGGTTCCCGATCTGGATGACGATGAAGCCGAGCTGCGCGAGCTCCTGCTCCCCGGCGTCGCCGCGGAAGGTCGTGTTCACCGATTCCGTCTGCGGGCCGGGATAGACGTGGGCGATGATGGGATACGTCTTCGTGGAATCGAAGTCGAACGGCTTCCACATGTTGCCGTAGATGTCGGTCGTGCCATCGGCCGCTTTCACCACGAACGGCGTCGGCGGCTTCCATCCGCGCTCCTCGAGCCCCGAGATGTCCATCGTCTCGAGCGGCATGACGACGTGCCCCGTCCGCGCATCGCGGAGAACCGACCGCGGGACGTAGTCCACGCGCGAGTAGGTGTCCACCATGTAGCGCTCGCTCGGCGACAGCGTCTCGTCGTGGTTGTACGCGCCGGAGTCCAGCAGCGTGAAGCCCGAACCATCGCCATTCACACGATAGAGGTGCTGGAAGTACGGATTCTCACCGGGCTCGCGTCCCATCCCTGTGAGCCACACCACGCCGCCGAGCGTGTCGACCTGCACGATCCGGTCGGCGTGCCACGCACCCGAGGTCAGCGGGCGCTCGAGCTTCCCGTCGACGCTGTAGAGGTAGTACTGCCCCCAGCCCGAGCGCTCCGACCACCAGATCATGTCGCCGCCGCGGCGCACGTAGCGCACCGGCTGCGGATCGATCGACGCGTGCTCCACGCTCTCCGAGATGAGCGGCGTGATCGCGCCCGAGGCGAGGTCCACCTCGATCAGCTCGGCGTCGCGTTGCAGCCGATCGCGGCGCACGAGACGCAGCTTGTCGTGTCCCGTGGTCCAGTGCACATCCATGAGCCGCTGGTCCTGCCACTTCGCGACGTTCACCGGCGTGAGTCCTTTGTCGCCGCGCCGGTAGACGTAGAGCTCCTCCTGCGGCACGTTCGGCTCGCCGGGCATCGCGTACTTGTACGCGGTCATCGTGGGGCGCGGCTTGGCCAGCACGTTCACGAGGTAGAGGTCGTTCACCTTGCGCGCATCGCGGCGGGTGACCGCGAAGGCACGCGAGTCGGGGGACCAGATGACGTTCGCCCGCACGCGGGGATCGCGGGCGCGCTCGCGGTCCCGGCGCTGCTGGCTCTCGCTCTCGAGCTGCAACCACGTCGTGTCGCGGAAGCCGAAGCTGTGGTCCTTCACCCCATCCGTCGTGATCTGGATGGTGTCCGGCGTGCCCACCTCGACGAGATACAGGTTGTGCGCCTTGGCGAAGACGAACGCCGAGCTGTCGGGCGAGAAGTTGCGGAAATCGCGGTCCTGTCGGCCGAACTGCCCGCCGCCCACGCGTCCTCCGTCGTCATTCACCTCGCGCTCCTCGTCCGGCAGCACCGAATCGGGCGCCATGCGGCCGAGGCTCGTGAGCGACTCGCTCGCGAGATTCCACGAGTAGCGCACGGAGTCCACGGTGAAGTGGAAGGCCTTGTGGTCCCTGGTGAACGCGACCGATGTGAACGGGAGATCGCTCGCCACGCGCGCGCGGTGTGACAGCTCGCTGAGCGCGGCAGCGAGCTTCATCTGATCGAAGAGCGGGCGCTTCGTTCGCGTTGCCGGCACGACGAGGTAGAAGTGCGAGCCGGTGTGATCCTTCCACTCGTACCAGAGCGAGTCGGACTTGCCGAGCCAGTGCGGGTCCACGCCATTGCTGTACATCACCGGCTTCAGTGCGGTGGAGCTGAATCGCTCGGCGAGCTCCCAGTTGGCGTGGTCGACGTGCACTGGCGGCATCGATGCCGCGCGCTGCACCGGCGTCTGCGCCCGCGCGACTGTCGCGCTCCCGACGAGGACCACCGGGATGCAGGCCGCGTAGCCGACGCGGCGCAACCGGCTCTCCGTGTGGGGCATTCCTCGACTCTCCATGGATGGGCGCCGGCATCGGCACGACTCGAGGCATGTGTGTCGTGCTTGAACACCGGCGTCGGTGGTGGGACCATACGATGCGTCGTCGTCTCGACTTGTTCTGTACGCCGCCGACGCGTCAGCCGTTGGCGGCCGCGCGGTTCGGCCACCCGAGATCGACGCCGGCTTGACCGCGCGAGCCGGCGCGCGCCATCATCTGCGGTCGTCGACCGCGGGCCTGCCGTGCACTTCTCGAGGAGGTGTGCAATGCGAGTGATGAGAGCACCGCTCATGGCCGCGAGCGTGGCCGCGATGTTGACACTCATCGGCGCGCGCCCGGCCGCCGCGCAGAGCGCGCCCTCATCCAAGGGCGCCACGGCTCCCGCCAGCGGTGCTGCGCCGGCTGGCAGCGTGAAGATCGTGAAGCCGAAGCCGCGCGTGGTGGGCGGCGCCGCGTGTCGCATTCTCGACGGTAACACGCTCGGCGGCACGTGGGGACCGAGCGCACTCCCAGCGCTCGCCTTCACGATCGGCCCCGGCTCCGTGATGGCCGATCAGATGCACGCGAACAAGGCCCCGTACAAAGGACCCGGGCGCTACCCGAACGTGATCGTCGCCCTCTACCTGGGGAAGACCGCGCTCGAGGACAGCTACATGGGGCTCGGCACCGTCACGGTGAGTGCGGATGGCAAGAGCGGGACGTTCGCGCTGAACGACGGGAGTGCGTCAGGGAGCTGGGATTGCGGACGCAGGCCGTAACCTGTCATCCCGAGCGCGAGCGAGGTCATCCCGAGCGCGAGCGAGGGATCTCGGGCAGGCGGGAGTCCCTCGCTACGCTCGGGATGACCCGCCTCCTCCCCGCCTTCCGAAATCCCCGCCCACATCGTATTTCATGGCCGGCGGCACCTCCCTCCGCGCCGTTCCCGTCTCCACCCTCCACGAGGTCTCGCATGCGACGCTCGCACGTCGTCCCCGGACTGTTCCTATCGCTCCTGCTCGCCGCACCATCGAGCCGCGCGAGCGCGCAACGCTACGCCGCCACCGCGCAGCGCGGCACCGCGCGGGCCGCGACCGAAGATCTGTCGGCCGCGAAGCCCGGGCGCGATCCGAACCAGCCCATCGACGAGGCGTACACGAAGAAGATCCGCGAGTACACCACGGAGCCCTTCTTCCTCTCGCCGCTCGTGGACTATCTCCCCGCGTCGAAGACGGTGCCGACACCGGCCGCCGTCCTGGGCGACATCGCCGGCGCGCCGACGAAGCTCCCGTACTCGACCGAGGTCGACCAGTACATGCGCCTGCTCGCGAAGGCGAGCCCGCGCGTAAAGGTGTTCTCCATTGGCCACACGGAGGAAGGGCGCGAGATGATCGCCGTCGCCATCGCCTCCGAGTCGATCATCGCGCACCTCGATGAGAACAAGGCGAAGCTCGCCAAGCTCGCCGACCCGCGCACGATCCACATGAACGACGCGACCGCCGAGCAGCTCGTGGCGAGCGCGGTGCCCGTCTACTACATCACCGGCACCATCCACTCGCCCGAGTCCGGCGCGCCCACCGCGCTCATGGAGCTCGCCTATCGCCTGGCGGTGGACGACAGCCCCTACATCCGCAACATCCGCGACCACCTCATCACGCTCATCACGCCCATCGTCGAAGTGGACGGGCGCGACCGCGAGGTGGACGTCTTCAAGTGGCACATGGCGCACCCCGACGAGACGTACCCGCGCCTCATCTACTGGGGGCATTACGTGGCGCACGACAACAACCGCGACGCCATGGGGCTCACGCTCAAGCTCTCGCAGAACGTGCTGAACACGTATGTGGATTGGAAGGCGCAGGTGCTGCACGATCTGCACGAGTCGGTGCCGTTCCTCTACGACAACACGATCGGCGACGGTCCGTACAACGCGTGGCTCGTTCCGCTGCTCACCAACGAGTGGCAGATGATCGGCTGGAACAACGTGCAGGAGATGACGCGCTTCGGGATGCCCGGCGTCTTCGCGCACGGCGACTTCGACACCTGGTCGCCCGGCTACCTCATGTTCATGGCCGCGACGCACAACGGGATCAGCCGCCTGTACGAGACGTTCGGCAACGGCGGCACCGCCGAGACGCTGGAGCGCACGATTCCCGCGAGCGAAACGCAGCGCACCTGGTTCAAGCAGAACCCGCCGCTCCCGCACGTGAAGTGGTCACTCCGCAACAACAACAACTACGAGGAGACGGGATTGCTCGTCTCGCTCAGCTACTTCGCCAACAACCGGCGGCAGTTCCTCGAGAACTTCTACGAGAAGAGCAAGCGCTCCATCCTGAAGGCGCACACCGAGGGCCCCGCCGCGTACGTGCTCCCCGCCGACGACCCGCGCCCCGGCGCCCAGGCGCAGCTGCTCCGCCTGCTGCAGATGCAGCACGTGGAGATCTCGCGGGCGACGGCGCCGTTTACGGTCACGGTGCCGGCGAAGGGTGACTCGGGATGCGGGATGCGGGATGCGGGATGCGGAACGACCTCGAAGGAGAGGGTTTTCCCCCGCGGGCCGGTCGCATCCCGCATCCCGCATCCCGCATCCCGCGAGTTCCCCGCCGGCTCCTACATCGTCCGCATGGACCAGCCGTACTCGCGCATCGCGGACGCGCTGCTCGACTATCAGTACTGGAGCCCGAGCGATCCGCAGAAGCATCCGTATGACGACACGGGGTGGACCTTCCCCGAAGGGTTCGCGGTGGACGCGGTGCGGGTGACGGATCCGACGGTGCTCGATGTGCCCATGCAGCCCGTGACCGACACGGTGCGCGCGCCGGGCGGCGTGCACGGGACGGGGAGCGTCTTCGTCATCAACCACAACGGCGACAACGCCTTGGTCACACTCCGCTACCAATTCAAGGACGCCGACTTCCAGGCGGCCGAGGCGCCGTTCTCGGCGGCGGGGCACGACTTCAACCGCGGATCGTTCATCATCCGCAACGTGTCGGCGGCCGAGCTCGACAGGGCGACCAAGGCGTTGGGACTCGAGGCGTACGCGCTCGCCTCGGCGCCGTCGGTGAAGACGCACCCCGCGCGCGCGGCCCGCGTCGCCATCCTCCACACCTGGCAGGGAACGCAGACCGAAGGATGGTGGCGGCAGGCATTCGACATGCTGCGCGTCCCGTACGATTACATCAACGTGCAGGACGTGGCGAAGGACGCGAACCTGAACGCGAAGTACGATGTGATCCTCTTCCCACCGGGCGGCGGCAACGGGCAGGCGATCATCGACGGGATGCCGATGTGGCGGAACCCGATGCCGTGGAAGAAGACCGCGCTCACACCGAACATCGGCGTCCTCGACAGCACGGACGACATCCGCCCCGGACTCGGCTGGCAGGGCGTGCAGCACCTCGATGATTTCGTCGCCCATGGCGGCGTGCTGGTGGGCGTGATGAACACCGCGGACTTCGCGATCTCGTACGGGCTCACGAATGGCGTGAGCGACCACCATCCGTCGTACGGCCACGTGGTGGGGAGCTATTTGCGCACGAAGATCGTGGACGACGCGAGCCCGATCGTCTACGGCGTGAAGGACGACCTCGCGGTCTACAGCGACGACGGCGAGAGCTTCAGCGTGAGCAACACGCGCGGCGGGCGCGGCTTCGGCGGGCGCTCGGGCGAGGGTGCGAATCGCGCGACGGGGCGCGGGACGATGGACGACCCGGACGTCGTGCAGGGACGCCCCGCGTCGGACTCCGTGTTCGATGCGCCGCCGCGTCCGAAGGTGAAGCCGTGGCAGGCGGCGCCGGTGACGGACGAGCAGATGCAGAACCCGCTCGACGTCATCCCGCCCGACCAGCGTCCGCGCGTCGCGCTCCGGTTCGTCGATCAGAAAGATCTGCTCGTGTCGGGCTTGTTGGATGGCGGCAACGACATCGCGCAGCGCCCCGTGGTGGTCGACGTTCCCGTGGAGAAGGGGCACGTGGTGCTGTTCGCCAACAACCCGATCTACCGTGGCGAGACGATCGGCAGCTACTTCCTGGTATTCAACACGATGCTGAACTTCGACCACCTCGACGCCGGCCGCACGCTCGACGTGCAGTAAGCAGTCCCGTTGTCATTCCGAGCGCAGCGAGGGCTCTCCTGCCACGATGTCATTCCGCGCGGAGCGAGGAATCTCATCGCGATGGGTCGAGATTCCTCGCTCCGCGCGGAATGACATCGCGCGGCACATCTCTGGCGCCGTCGGAAGCCCGTACGTATCGTATACAATATCCACCACTCGCATCCCACCCCCGGCGAGGGAACCTCCGCATGAGCCACGATCTCCGTCGTACGCTGTTCCTCGGGGCCGTCATCCTCCCGCTCTGCGCCGCCGGCGCAGCCGCGCAACGAGGCGCCCCGAATCCCAATCAACCCATCACCGCGCGGCCGTTCGAGTTCGAGTTCCTCGGCGCCGCCACCGGCGGCCGCATCGCCTCCATGGCCGGCGTCCCCGGCGACACGAGCACCTGGTACGTCGGCTCGGCGTCGGGCGGCGTATGGAAGTCCACCGACGGCGGCCGCCGCTTCGTCCCTGTCTTCGACAGCATGGCCGTGCAGGCCATCGGCGCGTTGGCTGTCGCCCCGTCCAACCACAACATCGTCTGGGCGGGCACCGGCGAGGCGTGGGCCATCCGCGACGCCGACATCATCGGCGACGGCATCTACAAGTCCACCGACGCCGGCAAGACGTGGACGCACATGGGGCTCGACAAGACCGGCCGCATCGGACACATCATCGTCAACCCCACCAACCCGGACATCGTCTACGCCTGCGCCCTCGGCCGCACCACGGGCAAGCAGCAGGAGCGCGGCGTCTACGAGACCACCGACGGCGGCAAGACGTGGAAGCGCATCCTCTTCGTGGATGAGAACACGGGCTGCTCGTCGATCGCGATGGACGCGAAGCACCCGAACGTGCTCCTCGCCGGGATGTGGCAGGTCGAGATGCACCCGTGGGCCGAGCTGAGCGGCGGCCCGGGGAGCGGCGTCTACATCACGCACGACGGCGGCGCGCACTGGACGCACATCACCGACAAAGCGGGGCTCCCCAAGCCCCCCGTCGGCAAGATCGGCGTCGCCATCGCGCCCACGAACCCCAATCGCATGTACGCGCTCATCCAGACGGCCGACACGGCCTTTCAGGGCTCCGTCTGGCGCTCGGATGACGGCGGCCGCAACTGGAAGGTGGTGAGCTGGATGCGCCCGCTCCAGGGACGCGCGGGCTACTACATGCGCATCGATGTCTCGAGCGGGAATCCCGACGAGGTCTACATCGCGAGCAGCTCCTTCTGGGTGTCGAAGGATGGCGGCAAGACGTTCTCCAGCGTGCGCTGGGGCGGCGACACGCACGACATCTGGATCGACCCCACGAACCCGGATCACTTCGGGCTCACCGATGACGGCGGCGCGCACGTCACCGCCAATCATGGTAAGACGATGACGCAGGTGCAGCTCCCGAACGGGCAGTTCTATCACGTCGCCGTGGACGAGCGCATCCCGTACTGGGTATACGGCAACCGGCAGGACAACGGTACCATGCGCGGCCCGAGTGATGGACCCGACATGGGCGAGCGCGGCGGCTTCGGCGGCTTTGGCGGCGGCGCACCCCTTCCCGCTCCTGCGCGGCGCGACACGAGCCGAGCGGCGCGTGCACGGAACGCGCGCGGTGCAGCGCCCGCTGCCGGCGCGCAGCGCGTCGCCCGAGCGAACACGACGGCCGACACCTCGGCACGCGGCGGCCGCCCCAACTACGGCTTCACCGGCCGCGCGAGCGAGCCGTGGGAGCACGGACTCGGCGGCTGCGAGTCCGGCTTCACGCTCCCCGATGTCACGAACACCGACATCGTGTGGGCGAGCTGCTACGGGAACAAGGTGAGCCGCTACGACGACAAGACGAAGACGGCGCACGACGTGTCGCCGTGGATGATCTCGCTCGACTCGCCGCCGAACGAGACGAAGTACCGCTGCCACTGGACGCCGCCGCTGGCGATCGATCCGTTCGATCACAACACCGTCTACTACGGCTGCCAGGTGATCTTCAAGACGTCGAACGGCGGACAGAGCTGGAGCGTCATCAGCCCCGACCTCTCGACGCAGGATCCGTCGCGCATCGTCCCGTCGGGCGGCATCGCGCAGGACAACCTCGGTCAGTTCTATGGCGAGGTCGTGTTCGACATCGCGCCGTCGGACGCACAGCAGGGACTCATCTGGGCCGGCACCAACGACGGGCAGGTGTGGTACACACGGGACGGCGGCACCAACTGGACCAACGTCACCAAGAACATCCCCGATCTTCCCGATTGGGGCTCGGTGCGCAAGATCCAGCCGTCGACGTTCGATCCCGCCACGGCGTACGTCGCCATCGACCGGCACCTGATGGACGACAGCAAGCCGTACATCTACAAGACCACGGACTTCGGCAAGACGTGGACGAAGATCACCGGCGATCTGCCGGCCACGAGCCCGCTCGACTACGTGATGGCCGTGACGGAGAACCCGTACAAGCGGGGGATGCTGTTCGCCGGCACGGGGCATGGCTTCTACTACACACTGGACGACGGTGCGCATTGGACGCACTTCAAGGCGGGCCTCCCCGCCGCGCCGGTGAGCTGGATCGTGATGCCCAAGCACTTCCACGATGTCGTCGTGTCGACGTACGGCCGCGGCGTCTTCGTGCTGCGCGACATCACGCCGCTCGAGCAGTCGGCGCAGTCACCGCAGATCGCTCAGACGAAGCTGTTCGCGCCGCAGCCCGGCTATCGCGAGCCGCGTGCCGGCCGTGCCGACTTCACCTTCGAGCTCGCCCAGCCGGGCCACGTGCAGCTCGAGGTGCTCGACTCCGCCGGTGCGGAGGTGCGCAAGATCCCGGTGGTCGGGCACACGGGGCTCAACCGTGTGACGTGGGACCTGCGCTACGACATCGCGCCGCTGGTGGCGCTGCGCACCGTGGCGCCCAACAATCCGCACATCTGGGATGAGCCGCGCTTCGCGGGGAAGGACACGCGCCCCGTGATCCACTGGGGGATCGAGCAGCCCGTCGCCGACGGCCCGCTCGCCGCGCCCGGTCGCTTCTCGCTGCGACTCACGGCGAACGGTCAGCAGTACACGGAGCCCTTCACACTCCTCAAGGATCAGGACATTCAATCGTCCGACGCCGACCTCGTGGCCTCGACCGCGATGCAGGTGCGCATCCGCGACGACATGAAGAGCTCGGTCGAGATGATCAACCGCATCGAGGTGATGCGGAAGCAGCTCGAGGACGAGCTCAAGGCGAACGCGGGCAAGCCCGACGCCGAGCACGCGATCCGCGACATGCAGCAGAAGATGATGGACGTGGAGCTCCAGCTGCTCTCGCGCTCCAGCATGCAGAGCGACGACAAGTGGTACGTCGAGCCGTACAAGGTCTATCTCAACCTCGTGTGGCTGGAGGGCGCGGTGGGCACGGGCGCCGGCGACGTGGCCGGTGGCGCGGACTATCGCCCGACGGACACGCAGGTGCAGGTGCTGCAGCTCATCGAGCAGGATCTCGACAAGGCGACGGCCGCGTACAAGAACCTGATCGAGAACGAAGTGCCCGCGTTCAACAAGACGATGGCCGGGCAGGTGAAGGCGATCGCGGAGCAGTGAGCGGGCGGTAGGTTGTCTGCTGGATGTTGGACGCAGGATTGACGACGGGGAGCCACGACGCTGTGGCTCCCCGTCTTTTTCCTCGGAGCCCTGGATGCCATTCGAGCGTGAGAAGATGCTGGCGGGCGCGCTGTACGACCCGCTCGCTCACGCCTAGCGCCGCTGCGCGCATTGTCGCAGACTGTGTGCGTATCGGTGTCCGTCCGCCGCGCGGCGCGCTCGCTGCTCCGGCGATCTCTCCTCTCTCCCCACGGTCCCGTGCACACTGCTCACTCGCTCCGCATCACCGCCGCACTCACGGCCGCTGCCGCCCTCGCCGCGTGCTCGCATGCGTCGAGCAACGCGACGGCCGCCGACTCGGCCGGCACGTCGCCCGCCGTCACCACCGCCGCGCAGGCCATCACGGCGAACGAGCTCCTCGCCCACATCAAGGATCTCTCCGCCGATTCCATGGAAGGACGCGCCCCCGGCACGCCGGGCGAAACGAAGACCGTCGCGTACCTCACGCGCGAGTTCAAGGCGCTCGGCCTCGAGCCCGGCAACCCCGACGGCTCCTGGGTGCAGAACGTCGACCTCATCGGCTACACGCCGCACCCCACGGTCTCCATCATCGCCGGCGGCAAGCACATCCCGCTCCGCTTCCCCGATGACTACGTCGCCGCCTCGCGGCACGACCGCCCCGAGACCAAGGTCACCAACTCCGACATCGTCTTCGTCGGCTACGGTGTGGTCGCGCCCGAGTACGGCTGGGACGACTACAAGGGTGTCGACGTCCGCGGCAAGACCATCCTGATGCTCGTCAACGATCCGCCGGTGCCCGACCCCAAGGACACGACGCGGCTCGACTCGACGATGTTCAAGGGGAAGGCGATGACGTACTACGGCCGCTGGACCTACAAGTACGAGATCGCGTCGGCCAAGGGCGCGGCGGCGGCCATCGTCATTCACGAGACGGGACCCGCCGGCTACCCGTACGAGGTCATTCGCTCGAGCAACGCGCGCGAGCAGTTCTTCGTCCCGTCACCGGACGATGCCAAGCGCGTACCGGTGGAAGGGTGGATCACGCTCCCCAAGGCGAAGGCACTCCTCGCCGCCGCTGGCCAGAACTTCGACAAGCTCAAGGCCGCGGCGCGGCGCAAGGACTTCAAGCCCGTCGTGCTCCACGCGAAGGCGAGCTTCGACATCAAGACCGATGTCCGCCACATCCAGTCGAAGAACGTCATCGCCAAGCTGGATGGCTCGGACCTCAAGGACCAGTACGTGATCTACACCGCGCACTGGGATCACCTGGGGCGCGATACGACGCTCAAGGGCGATCAGATCTTCAACGGTGCGCTCGACAACGCGAGCGGTACCTCGGGACTGCTCGAGCTCGCGAAGGCGTACACCAAGCTGCCCACACCGCCGCGCCGCTCGATCCTCTTCCTCTCCGTCACCAGCGAAGAGAAGGGGCTCCTCGGCTCGCAGTACTACGCCGAGCATCCGCTGTATCCGCTCGATCACACGGCGGCCGACATCAACATGGACGGACTGAACCAGTGGGGGAAGACGAAGGACCTCACCGTCATCGGGCTCGGCAACTCCACGCTCGACGATGTGCTCACGCGCGTGCTCGCGGCCGACGGACGCGTTGTGCGTCCGGACCCCGAGCCGGAGAAGGGGTTCTACTACCGCTCCGACCACTTCGAGTTCGCCAAGCAGGGTGTGCCCGCGCTCGATCCCGATGCGGGGATCGACTTCATCGGGAAGCCCGAAGGCTACGGGATGCAGAAGCGCAACGAGTACACCGAGCACGACTATCACAACGTGTCGGACGAAGTGAAGCCGGACTGGGATCTCTCCGGCGCCGTGGAGGATCTGCGCGCGCTCTTCCGCACGGGGTACATCGTGGCCGAGAGCGACTCGATGCCGCGGTGGAAGCCGGGCACCGAGTTCAAGGCGAAGCGCGATTCGATGATGGCGACGGTAGCGGCGCGGTAGGGCGAGCGATGCGGTAGCCGAGCGATCGCGCACGCCGGGCGGGCGCGCCGTCCGGCTTCAGCCCGGCCACACCGTCCGGCTCATCCGGGCGACACCGTCCGGCCTCGATTGAGCGCTCGAGATTGAAAGTTGACAGCCTGCCGTGGTTCGCCCGCGGCAGGCTGTCATCGCATTACCGGGTCGGTGCTCGTGCTGGCCGTGTTCTTGACGCAGAAGTCCGGGGCGTTTAACATATACCCCGTGGGGGTATAGAAACCTCTGCGTCACTGCGATCGGCCGACGGATGTGCCGACCATGGATCGCGGCGAGTCGCACCGAAGTGACTGAGGTCGGCCATGCACGACGCACACGAGCACCATCATCCGTCGCCTTCGCGCCCCGCCGAGCCGGGCTACCCCGAGCATCCGGAGCTCGCCGGCCGCGACCGCGCGGCGGAGCATCCGGCGCAGCACACGCCCGGCGCCGCACAGCATGCCGCGCACGGCGAGCACGCCGCGCACGAAACGCACGCGGGCCACGCCGCGCACGACACCCACGCGGGCCACAGCGTCGCGATGTTCCGCGACAAGTTCTGGATCTCGCTCCTCCTCACCATCCCGACGCTCGTCTGGGGGCACATGCTGCAGGGCGCCCTCGGCTACACCGCGCCGCGATTCCCTGGCGCGGTGTGGATCCCGCCCGTCTTCGGCACGGCGGTGTTCCTCTACGGCGGATGGGTCTTCATCCAGGGCGCCGTGCGCGAGCTCAAGGACCGGCTCCCCGGGATGATGACGCTCATCGCGCTCGCGATCTCCGTCGCGTTCCTCTTCAGCGTGATCGTCACCCTCGGCTACCCCGGGATGCCGCTCTGGGAAGAGCTCGCCACCCTCGTCACGATCATGCTGCTCGGCCACTGGATCGAGATGCGCTCGATCGCGCAGGCGCAGGGGGCGCTCACCGAGCTCGCGAAACTTCTGCCGAGCACCGCCGTGCGGATCGTGGACGATCGCACGGAAGAGGTCCCGATCGCCGAGCTGCACGACGGCGATCTCGTGCTCGTGCGCCCCGGCGCGAGCATCCCCGCCGATGGCGTCGTGCGGCAGGGCACGAGCGCGGTGAACGAGTCGATGCTCACCGGGGAATCGCGCCCCGTGGACAAGGACGCGGGCAGCGCGGTGATCGCCGGGAGCGTGAACGGCGCGGGCTCGCTACGCGTCGAAGTCACGGGGACGGGCGAGCGCACGGCGCTCGCCGGGATCATGCGCCTCGTCGCCGAGGCGCAGTCGTCGCGCTCGCGCGCCCAGGCGCTCGCCGACCGCGCGGCGTTTTTCCTCACGCTCGCCGCCCTCGGCTCGGGGATCATCACGCTCATCGCGTGGCTCGTCATCACGCCCGGCAACCCTGCGTTCGCCATCGAGCGGCTCGTCACCGTACTCGTGATCGCGTGCCCGCACGCGCTCGGGCTCGCGATCCCGCTCGTCATCGCCATCTCCACGACACTCGGCGCGCGGCACGGGCTGCTCGTGCGCGATCGACGCGGACTCGAGGAGGCGCGCACCCTCACGACCATCGTCTTCGACAAGACCGGCACGCTCACCAAGGGCGAGCTCGGCGTCGTGGACATCGCCACCGCCGACGGTTTCACGACGGACGAGGCGCTGCGACTCGCGGCGGCCGTCGAGGCGGACTCGGAGCACGCGATCGGAAGAGCGATCGTGCAGAGCGCAACGGAACGGGGGATCGCCGTCCGCCCGGCGGCGAACTTCGAGGCGATCCCCGGCGTCGGCGTGCAGGCTCGCATCGATCATCGCGAGCTGGCGGTGGGTGGACCGGCGCTCGTCCGCGCGCGCTCGTTGGACATGCCGCCGATGCTGCGGCACGCCGCCGACCGCGCTGCCGAGCGTGGGCAGGCGGCGATCGTGCTCGCCGATGGCGGACGCGCGCTCGCGACCTTCGCCGTGGCCGATGTCATCCGCCCGGAGTCGCGCGACGCCGTACGCGCGTTGCACGATGCCGGGATCGAGGTCGTGATGATGACCGGCGATGCGCGCCCCGTGGCCGACGCGGTGGCGGCCGAGCTCGGCATCGACCGCGTGTTCGCCGAGGTGTTGCCGGGCGAGAAGGCATCGAAGATCGAGGAGCTCGAGCGCGCGGGGAAGCGCGTGGGGATGGTGGGCGACGGCGTGAACGATGCGCCCGCGCTCGTCACCGCCGATGTCGGGATCGCCATCGGCGCGGGGACCAGCGTGGCCGTGGAGGCCGGCGACATCGTGCTCGTGCGGAGCGACCCGCGCGATGTCGCGCGCATCATCACGCTGAGCAGGGCGAGCTATCGCAAGATGATCCAGAACCTGTGGTGGGCCGCCGGCTACAACATCGTCGCGATCCCGCTCGCGGCCGGCGTCCTCGCGCCGCTGGGGTTCGTGCTCTCGCCCGCCATCGGCGCGGTGCTCATGTCGGCGAGCACGGTCATCGTGGCCATCAACGCGCAGCTCCTGCGGCGCGAGCGCATCTGACGGCCGGCGCGAGCGCGGGAGACGGCGCGCGCACATTTGACGGCCGTCGCTCGGCCGCCACGCCGCAGCGTTTCCCCCGAGTCGCGCGTACACCGCGCAGTAGGCGAGCACCGGCGCACCGTCCGCGCCGATACATCCTCCACCGTCCGGAGCCTGTATGTCTCTGTCCCTCCGCCGTCTCGCCACGCGGTCCGCCCTCCTCCCCGCGTGCCTCCTCGTCGCCACCGCCTCCATCACACGCGCGCAGGCCGCACCGCTGCCGCAGGCCAGCGGCGCGCAGCTCTCGAACCCGCGGCAGATCCTCGCGGCCGAGACGTATGTGCGCCCGCCCGCCGAGATCGAGCGACTCGTCACCGCGCCGCGGCAGAACGACATCTCGCTCACCAACCTGAGCCCCGACCGCACGCACTTCCTGGTACTGAAGAGCGCCGGGATGCCGAGCGTCCAGACCTTCGGCCGCCCGCACGATTATTTCGCCGGGCTGCAGGTGGACACGCGCGGCAACCGTGCGCGCACGCTCACCGATCGCGCGGCCGCGGGCCTCGAGATCATCGACGCGACCACGGGACGCGTGCGCACCATCGAGGCGCCCAAGGGCGCGACGATCAGCAGTCCTGCGTGGTCGCCGGATGGCTCGCGGATCGCCTTCATCGCGAACTTCGATGCCGCCACTCGCCTCTACGTGGCCGACGTCGCGAGCGGCAAGGTGCGGCAGGCGACGTCCGCGCCCTTACTCGCCACGCTCGTCACCGATCTCGCGTGGACGGCGGACGGGAAGCACATCGTGACGGTGCTCATCCCCGAAGGACGCTGGCCCGAGCCGCAGCGCCCCGCGATCGAGACCGGGCCGCTCGTGCGCATCACGGACAGCCTCGAGGACAAGACGCGCGTCTTCGCGAGCCTGCTGCGCGACGAGTTCGACAAGCAGCTCATGAAGTACTACGTGACTGGCCAGCTCGCGCTCGTGGATGCGAAGTCGGGCGCGGTGCATCGCATCGGCGCGCCGGCGATGATCGTTGACGTCGATGCGTCGCCCGACGGCAGGTACTTCCACGTGACGCGCATGGCGGAGCCGTTCTCGTACATCGTGCAGTACGGAAGCTTCCCGCGCGTCGAGGAGCTGTGGGACGCGAACGGCACGGTGATCGCCGAGCTCTCGAAGCGTCCGCTCCAGCTGCCGCAGTCTCGCTCGGACAACGGGCCGGGTGCGCGTGCGGTGCAGGACACGACGCCGCGCGACTTCGGATGGCTGCCCAACGGCAAGGGGCTCTACTACCTGCAGCAGGAGCCCGCACCGCGTCGCGCGCGCGGCGACATGAACGGCGCCGAGCCGAGCGATGCGTCGCCGCGCGGCGGCACCGGCGCGCGCCCGAAGGATCGCCTCTACGCCTGGGCCCCGCCCTTCGACGCGAGCAGCAGGACGGTGCTCCTGGAAAGCGACAATCGCATCGGGAGCGTGCTCTTCTCCGAGGACGCCTCGATGGCGTTCGTGGCCGAGAACACGAACGGCACCGGGCACGTGTACGCCGTCTACTTCAACGAGCCGACCAAGCGCTACACGATCTGGCGGCTGCGCGGGCTGAACGCGAGCGTGGGTGCGCGCGGCCGCGGCTTCTTCGGCGGGCGCGGCGGCTCGGGCGCCGACTCCGTCACCTTCTACCAGAACCCCGGCAGCATCGTGACGACGCTCGGCCGCGCGGGGACGCCCGTCGCATTGCTCTCATCGGACGGCGCATCCGCGTACCTCGAGGGGACGCACTACTACAAGGACTGGCAGACGCAGGCGCCGCGCGGCTTCCTCGATCGCGTCGAGATCAAGACCGGGAAGACAACGCCCATCTTCGCGGGCGCGAGCGATGCGTTCGAGACGGTGACCGCCGTACTCGACGCCGATGCCGCGAAGCTCGTCGTCGAGCGCCAGTCGCCGACCACGGTGCCCGACTCCTACCTGCGCGACACGCGGAGCGGCCAGACCACGCAGCTCACGCACAACGTCGACTACACGCCCGAGTTCACGCACGCCATCCGGAAGCGCATCGAGGTGACGCGCGCCGATGGCTACCATTTCGTAGTGAACCTCACGCTGCCGCAGGACTACAAGCCGGGCACGCGGCTGCCGGCCATGTTCTGGTTCTACCCGTACGAGTACACCGACCAGGAAGGGTACGACCGGACGCTCCGCACGGAGAACATCAACGAGTTCCCGCGCGCCGGCGCGCGGACCATCGAGTATCTGGTGACGCAGGGCTACGCGGTGGCGAACTTCGATCCGCCGATCGTCGGTGATGAGGGGCGGATGAACGACAACTACGTCTCCGACCTGCAGAACGACCTCATCGCCGTCATCGACGAGCTCGACCGCGACGGGTACATCGACCGCACGCGGCTCGCGATCGGCGGGCACAGCTACGGCGCGTTCAGCACCGTGAACGCGATGGTACACACGCCCTACTTCAAGGCGGGGATCGCGGGCGACGGGATGTACAACCGGTCGCTCACGCCCAACGGCTTCCAGAACGAGCGGCGCGACTTCTGGAACGGGCAGAAGGTCTACCTCGACATGTCGCCCTTCCTGTACGCCGACAAGCTCACCGGCGCGCTCCTCATGTACCACTCGATGGAGGACCAGAACGTCGGCACAGCGCTCGAGAGCTCGACGCGCATGATGCACGCGCTCGAGGGACTCGGCAAAACCGCCGCGCTCTACGTGTATCCGTACGAGGATCACGGCCCGCTCACCAGAGAGACGATCCTCGATCAGTGGGCGCGCTGGGTCGCGTGGCTCGATCTCTACGTCAAGAGCGCGGGGAAGCCCGCGATCGCGGTGACGAGGGCCGCCGCCGCGTCACAGCAGTAAGCCGCGCGCACGCCACGGATGTGGCGTGCGCCGAGGTGTCCCAGGGGCCCGGGTGTGCGTATCTTGCACGAGACGCTTCAACCTCGCGAGGTGGCCCGTGCTCCTGGAACAGCGCTCCGTCTCCCACAAGACGCCGCTCGACGGCAAGCTCGAGATCTCGCCCGCGGTCGCCTCACGGCTGGCGACGCTCGGCGCGGAGCTCATGGTGGCGAGCGGCGGACGTGAGCAGCGCGCGCGGCTCGAGGCGATGACGTGCGCGTGCGAGAAGGGGCGAGCGATGAACGGTGGCGAGCCGCACACCCACCATTTCGTCGAGGCTCCCATCCTCAAGGAGCTCCCACCCGGCACCGACGTCCGTCTCGACCTCGACGAGACGCGGCCGCTGCTCCGCATCGACCAGGTGTAACGCACGCCTCGCGCTCGGCCGCCATCACGCTTCGGTGGCGACCGGCGGCCATCCCCCTACCCCGCTTCTCCATGCACGAGACGACGCGCGCCGACGACGACGCGGCACGCCCGACCGGCTCGCTCGAGCCTGCTGCATCTCCGTCATCCCCCTCCGGCGCGAGCGATAGCGCGACGGCGGTGCGTGCGCACGGGCGAGCGGCGTTCGCGTTCATCTTCGTCACCGTCGCGCTCGACATGCTCGCGCTCGGGATCATGGTGCCCGTGCTCCCGAAGCTCATCATCGCGTTCGAGGGGGGCGCGATGGCCGACGCGGCGCGGATGACGGGGCTCTTCGGCTTCGTGTGGGCCGCGATGCAGTTCGTCTGCGCCCCCATGCTCGGCGCGCTCTCCGACCGCTTCGGCCGTCGGCCAGTGATCCTGCTCTCGAACCTCGGGCTCGGGCTCGATTATCTCGTGATGGCCATCGCGCCCACGCTCTCGTGGCTGTTCGTGGGACGCGTCATCTCCGGCATCACCGCGTCGAGCTTCCCAACCGCGGGCGCGTACGTCGCCGACGTCACGCCGCCCGACGAACGCGCGGCGAAGTTCGGGATGCTCGGCGCCGCGTTCGGGCTCGGCTTCATCGTCGGCCCCGCCGTGGGCGGACTGCTCGGCGGCATCGATCTGCGACTACCCTTCTGGGTGGCGGCCGGGTTGAGTCTCGTCAACGCCGCGTACGGATTCTTCATCCTCCCCGAATCGCTCCCGCGCGAGCGGCGCGCACCGATGCGATGGCGACAGGCCAACCCCGTCGGCTCACTCACGCTCCTGCGCTCGCACCGCGAGCTGCTGGGGATCGCCGCGGCGGCGTTCCTGTACTACGTGGCGCACGAAGCGATGCCGAGCCTGTTCGTGCTCTACACCGACTACCGCTACGCGTGGAGCGAGCAGCAGATCGGGCTCGCGCTCGCGGTGATCGGCGTCTGCTCGACGATCGTGGCCGCGCTCCTGGTCGGCCCCATCGTCGCGCGACTCGGCGAGCGGCGCGCGCTCTTCGCCGGGCTCGCGCTGTGGGCGCTCGGCTCCGTCGCGTTCGCGCTCGCGCCCACCGGCCTCGTCTTTCTCGTCGGCATCCCGCTCGCCTCGTTCGGCGGGCTCATCGGTCCTGCCGTGCAAGCGCTCACCAGCAGGCGCGTGAGCGGCTCGGAGCAGGGGCGGCTGCAGGGAGCGCTCAGCAGCCTCCGTGGGATCGCGATGATGATCGGGCCCATCGTCTTCACCCAGGCCTTTGCCACGGGGCTGCGACGCGGGGGACGCCCGCTCTCGGGCGTGGCGTTCCTGCTCGCCGCGGCGCTGCTGCTCGCGAGCCTCGCCGTTGCACGACGTGCGACGCGGCGCGAACACACGGCATAGCCCGGCGGCTGACCGATGCAGCCACCGCGACGGCGGCGCGCGGTATGCGCACCGCGTCACACGATCTGACGGCTGACCGATGCGCTGGTCCTTCGTTCGCGTCGGTCGCGCATCTCGCATCGCGGATCGCGCATCACGTATCGCGCACCACGTATCGCGCACCACGTATCGCGCACCACGTATCTCGCACGAGGAGACGGATCATGCAGGCGACGACATCCGACACGCTCCGCGACCAGGTCGCGCGCATACTCGACTGGCACGATGCACACGCGACGTTCGAGCAGGCCGTGGCCGACTTTCCGCCGGAGCTGCACGGCGTTCGGCCCGACGGGCTGCCGTACACGGCGTGGCAGCTCCTCGAGCATCTCCGCCTCACGCAGCACGACATTCTCGATTTCTGCGTGAATCCGCAGTACACCGAGATGGAGTGGCCGGCCGACTACTGGCCGCGGGATGCCGCGCCGCCGTCAGCCGCGGCGTGGAACGCGAGCGTGGCGGCGTTCCGGACGGACCGCGAGGCGTTGCAGGCGCTCGCCCACGATCCGGCGGTCGATCTGTTCGCCACGATTCCGCACGGCACGGGACAGACGTATCTGCGCGAGCTGCTGCTCGCCGCCGACCACACGGCGTATCACGTCGGCGAGCTCATCGTGGTCCGACGGCTGCTCGACGCGTGGCCGAGTGCGTGACGAGGTCAGTCGCGTAGCGGCGCGGCGACGGGGTGCCCCAGCACCTCCTGGATCTTTCGTCGCAGCTCGTTCGGCGTGAAGGGCTTCGAGAGAAAGCTGTGTTGGAGATCGCGCACGCCGCGGTGCACGATCTCGTCATCGGTGTAGCCCGACATGTAGAGCACGGTCAGCCCGCGGTGGTTCGCGCGCAGGCGGTCCGCCAGCTCGCGGCCATTCATCCCGGAGAGCACGACGTCGGTCACGAGCAGGTCGATGGCGGGCGCCTGCGCCTCGGCGATCCGGAGCGCCTGCTCGCTGTTCGCCGCTTCGAGCACGTTGTGACCGCTCCCGGTGAGGATGCGGCGAGCGAGCGTGCGGATGGCGTCATCGTCCTCGACGACGAGAATCGTCGCCGTGCGCTGCCGCGTGGGCGATGCCTCCTCGGCCGCGGCGGTGCCGACCGGCGCGTCCGACCGGGGCAGGTAGATGAGGAACGTCGTCCCTGCGCCGACTTCGCTCTCGACCACCACCTGGCCGCCGCTCTGCGCGATGATCCCGTACACCGTCGAGAGGCCGAGCCCGGTGCCCTTCCCCGGCGGCTTCGTGGTGAAGAAGGGCTCGAAGATCTTGGCCCGGACGCCCGCGTCCATGCCGCACCCGGTGTCACTCACCCGCAGGACGACGTACTCCGCCGGCGCGACGACGCCATGCTCGTGCCGCCGCGGTGTCGTCACCCGGACGTTCTCTGCGTGGATGGCGAGCCGTCCGCCATCGGGCATCGCATCGCGTGCGTTGACCGCGAGGTTCATGACCACCTGCTCGAGCTGGCTGCGGTCGGCGCGCACCGGCCAGAGCCGCGACGGCAACCGCACGTCGAGCTCGATGTCCTCGCCGATCAGGCGCCGGAGCATCCGCTCGACATCCGCGACCACGTCGATGAGATCGATCACGCGTGGTTGCAGCACCTGCTTCCGGCTGAACGCGAGCAGCTGACGCGTCAACGCGCCCGCGCGGCGTGCCGCCTTCGTGATCTCCTCGATCTCCCCACGCCGCGCATCCGGCGCATCGAGGCTCGCCAGCACCAGCTCGCTCGCGCAGCCGATCGACGTCAGGATGTTGTTGAGGTCGTGCGCCACCCCGCCGGCCAGCCGGCCGATCGCGTCCATCTTCTGCGAGTGGTGCAGCTCCTCCTCGAGGCGGCGTTGCGGCGTGAGATCGCGCACCGTGTGCACCACCAGCCCCGGCGCGAAGGCGGCCGCGCGCGCATCGACGATGCACACACTGTCATCGGATCCGCGGATCCTGAGCTCGCCGGAGAGGGGCACGTCACGCGCCGCGGCACGCTCCGATGCATCGGGTGGCACGAGCTGCAACACGTCGCGCAACAGGCTGCCGATCAATGCGCCGCGGCCGCGCGCGGTCAGCTCGCTCGCCGCGGGGTTGGCGTCGATGATGCGGCCGGCGTCGTCCGTGATGAAGAGTGCGTCGCTCACGTGCTCGAAGATGCGGCGCAGCCGCTCCTCGCTCTCGCGCATGGCCGCTTCGGCCCGCCGCCGCTGCCACCGCTCGCCCGCCCGCTCGATGCTCTGCAGCAGCCGATCGGGTTGCACGGGCTTGATGAGATAGTCGTAGCTCTGCTCGCGCATCGCGCGCACCGCGCTGTCCACGGAGGCGTTCCCCGTGAGCACGACGATCTCGACCGTGTCGGAGATCGCGCGGAGCTCGGCCACCAGCTCGATGCCGTCCATGTCCGGCAACCGCAGATCGACGAGCGCGATCGCCGGCGGCATGGATGTCGAGCGCACGTGCTCCAGGCCGTGCCGCCCGGATGCGACCGCCGTCGGGAGGTAGCCGTGCAGCGAGAGGACGTCGCCGATGGTCCTCGACATCTGCACGTCATCGTCGACGATCAGGACGCCGAGCGGCTCAGGCGACGATCGCATCGAGCATCTCGACGAGCGCCGGGAGCGGCACGGGCTTTCGCAGCACGTGCCGCGCGCCTTCGCGCTCCGCGTCGGCGATCACGTCGCCGGGGGTGTGAGCGGTCATGAGGATGACGTGGATCCCGGGACGCAGGCGCTTCATCGCGCGAAGCGTGTCCACGCCGCTCATCCCATCCATCCGGACATCCATGAGCACGATGGCGAACGGCTGCGCCTCGACGGACGACACCGCCTCTTCGCCGCTGTACGCCCCCTGCGCCTCCCACCCGTGCAGCCGCACGACGTCCGAGAGCGTGCGGACCATCTGACGGTCGTCATCGACGATCAGCACGCGCTTCGTCATGCCGGCGTGGGCGCGCTGGTCAGCATCACGAGCGAGAAGCTCGCGCCCGATCCGGGTCGACTGGAGACCGTCAGGTCGCCGCCGTTCGCCCGCGCCAGGGTGCGCGAAACGGCGAGCCCCAGACCGATGCCGCGGGCCTTCGTCGTGAACAACGGCTCGAAGATCTGCTCGAGGTGTTCCGGCAGCACGCCCGGTCCGGTGTCCCGCACCTCGAGCGCGACGCGCCCCTCGTCGAGCACGCGCCCGCGCAGCAGCAGCGTGCCCGTGGCCTCCTCGCACGATCGGCTGCCGACCATCGCCTGGATGGCGTTCGTGATCAGGTTCAATACCACCTGGCCGATCTGCGTGCAATCGGCGGAGACGAGCGGCAGATCGGCGGGGAGCTCACGCTCCACGCGAATGCCCGCCGGAATGCACGCGCGGCCGAGCTGCTGCGCGACCAGATCCTCCAGCACGATCCACTCGCGCTGCGGCGACTTCACGCGCGCGAAGTCGAGCAGGTCGGTGACGATCTTCTCCGAGAGGCCGATCTGCGTCCGCAGAATGGCCAGATAGTCGTGCACGGTCGGCGGTGCATCGGCGAGGACGACGCCCAGGTAGTAGACGGCGTTCGTCATCACGCCGAGCGGATTCCGCAATTCGTGTCCCACGCCGCCCGCGAGCTGGCCGAGGATGGCGAGGCGCTCGCGTCGAACCAGCTCGTCCTGCGCGCGACGGAGCCCTTCCAGCGCTTCCTGCAGCTCGCGCGTCCGCTCGGCCACGCGCTCCTCGAGCACGGTGCGGCTGTCCTGGACCTGCTGCGCCATGGTGTTGAACGCCGTCGCCAAGCGCCCCAGCTCATCGGCGCGCACCAACGAGACACGTCGCGCGTAGTCGCCGCCGGCCAGATCCTCGGCCGCTCGCGTGATCTCGTCGAGCGGCGCGGTGATGTGATTGCTCAGGAGCCACGCGGCCACGACGCCCACGGCGATGATGAGCAGCGCCGCGGCGCCCATGCTGACCAGGAAGTGCCGCGCCGGCGCGAGCACCGCGCTCCGCGGAATCTCCACCCAGATCAGCCACGGAGTCGGCGGAACCGCGGCCACCGCCCCGAGTCGTACGTCACCATGTGGTCCTCTGAATTCCACCGGCACACCGGTGGATACCGGCATCGATGGGCCGGCGACACGCTTCGCGTGTTCATCCGTCCACACACCCCCCGTGGCGTTCCCGAACATCAGGACCACCGCGTCGCCGATCAGCGCGCGCGTCACTCGCTCGGATTGCGTCGAGACACGCCGGGACTCCACGAGGAAGCCCAGCGTCTCGCCTGCACGCCCGAAGACCGGTGCGATCAGATGGTAGATGGCGCTGTCCCCGACCGCGATGAACGGCCCGATCCAGCTGCCGCCAGCGGCTGAATCGTGGGGCACTTCGTCAGCCGCGGAAAATCCCGAGTCGGCGAAGACAGTGTTCCCCACCACGAGTGTCCGCCCATGGTGGTTGGTCCAGAGCGAGATCGCGACGACACGTTGATCGGTCGTCCGCTCGCCGTCGAGCGTCTCCTCCGCCGCGATGCGCGCCGATTCGGTCGGCCGGCTGAGATAGCGCACGATCGTGGGATCGGATGCCAGGCGCTGCGCCCGGACGCGCTGCCCCCACGCCGATCCCGTGAAGACATCCGCGAGGCGTTGCGCGCCGTTGGCCACACGATCGCGCGCCGCATCCAGGAGCGTCGCCTCGAGCTGGCGGTACGCCATTCCGGACATGACGACGACCACCGCGACGAGCAGTGTCGAGATGAGAAGTGGAAGCTTTCGCCGGATCGGCTGCCACGGAGATGGAACGCGCACGGAGTGGCGATCTCGAATGCGGACCGGAGCCGTTGGCTGGCGTCCGGTCGCGGGAGTGAGATGTCGGCAACGATGCAACCGCCGATTCATGCATCGGGTATCGGTTGCACTCAGGAGACGGGCGAGGTACGCGAACGTCACCGCGCGCGATGATGCGTCGCGCGATGTTCGTCTCGATTAACACATGCTAATTTTTCTACGCGTGCGATCCGAGCATCCGCACGTCGTCTCGGCCACGGCGCGTGCTGCAGCAGCGGATCGTTCTTTCGGAGTAGTGGGACAGGATGCGCTCGCGCAGAACGTCTGGCGAGTACGAGGAGCGGTCGTCATCTTCGTCCCGTTCTCCCTCGCCACCAGCCTTCGCTCGGTCGTCGTCGAGCCGTGAGGTGCGATGTTCCTGTACACGCTGGACCTCATCGGCGTCATCGTCTTCGCCGTGAGCGGTGCGCTCGCCGCAGGGCGCAAGGGGCTCGATCTCCTGGGCGTGATCGTCCTCGCGCTCGTCACGGCGGTGGGCGGCGGCACCATTCGCGACCTGCTTCTCGCTCGCCATCCGATCTTCTGGCTCGCCGATCCGGCGTATCTCATCGCGATCGTCGCGTCGGCGCTCGGCACGGTGGCCTACGTACGCTGGCGTCCGCCGCCGCGCTCCTCACTGCTCGTGGCCGACGCGCTGGGGCTCGCGCTCTTCAGCGTAGCCGGCGCGCAGATCGCCGAGCACGCGGGCGTCCCGGCACTCGGCGCGATCGTGCTCGGCACGATCACCGGTGCGGCGGGCGGCGTGGTGCGCGACATCCTGAGCGCGGAGATCCCGCTCATCCTCAGACGCGGCAACCTGTATGCGAGCGCGGCGATCGCCGGCACCGGCGCGTACTTCGGGCTCGCGGCGGCGGGCGTGCCGCACAAGGTGGCGACGCTCAGCGGCATGGTGGTCGTGGCGGTCGTACGACTGGCGGCGATCTGGTGGCGGCTCCAGCTCCCCGTGTTTCAACTCGGACAGCCGGACCAGCCGGATGGCATCACCTGAGAGCGTATCATGGCTGACAAGCGGCAGCTCGTCATCGTGAGGGTGTACCATGGCCGATAAGAGACAGCTCGTCATCGGCGGGCACGACGGCTTCACGCCGCACATCGGCGATCTCGTCGGGATGATGGAGTACGTCCGCGCGACGACGCTACAGGCCGTCGACGGACTCTCGATGGTGGAGCTCGATCACCTGGCCGACGCGGAGAGCAACAGCATCGGCGCGCTGCTCGCGCACATCGCCGCCGTCGAGAGCTACTACCAGGCGGCGAGCTTCGAGCAGCGGGATTTCACGGACGCCGAGCGCGAGCGATGGGGGGTGGCGGTGCAGCTCGGCCCGCACACCCGAAAGGCCATTCGTGGGCGGCCGCTCGAGCACTATCTCACGGACCTGGCGGAGGTGCGCAGCAGGACGCTCGCCATGCTCGCCGAGCGCGACGACGCGTGGCTCGCCGAGACCGTGGAGCTCCCATGGGCTCGCCTGAACAACCACTTCATGTGGTTTCACGTCTTCGAGGACGAGCTCAACCACCGCGGGCAGATTCGCTGGCTGCGCAAGCGGCTGCCGGCGAATCGGTGAGGCGCGCGCGCGTACGACCTGCCCGACTCCGCGGACGAGGCCGGCGTCAGGCCGGGCTCTCTCCACTGCGGTCGTTCCCACGCGAGCGCAGCCAGCGCACGAGGCAGACGACCAGCACGATCGGGAGCGCGATCTTCAGCACGAGGAGCCCGAGCTTGAGCATCGCGACGACGACGCCGAGCACCGCGCCCGCACCGCCGATCGCGATCCCGCGCGGCAACCCCGTGAGCACGAGGAGGACGAGCAACGGGACGCCAACGATGAGCAGCACGAGCGCGAGCGGCATCCCGAGTCCCGTGAGCACGAGCGCCAACAGGAGGACGATCAGCACCAACAAGCCAAGCACCACGCCGAACGACCGGCGCAGGAACCAGCCGAGCATCACTGTCTTCAGGATATTCCACATGGCACCACCTCCGCGAGCGCGCATTCAGGTTGTGTTGTCCAGCCCTACCGGGCGGCGCGCGGGAGAGTTTCACGGGACGTGTGGCGGAACGGTCGCACCCACACTGCCCATCTCCGCGTGACACTCCCCGATCCCGTCGTCACGCGCCGGCTGCTCGTCCGCGCCGCCTTCCTCTGGTTCGGCACGCGCGTGCTCTTCGGATTCGCCGGCCTGCTTGCGGCCGGCGTGCTCGGCCCGCCATCGATCGTCGTCGCCCCACATACGGCGATCGCGATCGCGTGCGTGGTCGGTGCGCTCGGCGTCCTCGATGTGCGGCGCCGGCACGAGCACCTGTTGCTCGCGAATCTCGGTGTGTCGCAGTGGCCCGTCTGGACGCTCTCCATGGTCCCGGCGCTCATCGCCGAAGGGCTGGTCGCGCTGGTCGCCGCGTGGTGAACCCCGTACTCGTCGTCGATTGCGTAGGCAAGGCATACGGCGAGCGGAAGGTGCTCACCGCCGCCTCGCTCCGCTGCGAGGCGGGCGCCATCACGGCGCTCCTCGGCCGCAACGGCGCGGGGAAGTCCACACTGATCGAGATCGCCGCTGGATGGATCGCGCCCGACTACGGGATCGTGCAGTTCAGGGACACACGCTTCGTGCGCGCGAGGCTGCACACGCTCGCCCGGCAGGGGCTGTTCTATCTCCCGGATCACGATCTGCTCTCGGACACTTTCACCATCCGGCAGCACCTCGAGCTCGTGCAGCGGCGGTTCGGCGGCGGCTCGATCGACGAGGTCGCGGCAACCATCGGGATCATCGATCGTCTTGATCAGCGACCGGGAGCGCTGTCCGGCGGTGAGCTGCGCCGCGCGGAGCTCGCGGTCGCGCTCCTCCGCGCGCCCGTGTGCCTGCTCGCGGACGAGCCGTATCGCGGCATGGCGCCGCACGATACGGACATCGTCACGCACGCGTTCCGCCGTCTCGCGAGTGCGGGGTGCGCGGTCGTCGTCACCGGACACGAGGTGCCGACGCTCATGGACGGCGTCGATCGCGTGGTCTGGTGCACCGCCGGGACGACGTACGATCTCGGCACGCCCGCCGAGGCGCGCGCCGACTGGCGCTTTCAGCAGGAGTACCTGGGCTGGGCGTAGCGCGGCAACGTCCCGACACACAAAGCTGAGTTCATCACCATGAGCAAGATCACCCGCTGCGCCTGGGCCAGGACGCCGCTCGGCGTCGCCTATCACGACACCGAGTGGGGCGTCCCCGTCCATGATGACCGCACGCTGTTCGAGTTTCTCATCCTCGAGGGCGCGCAGGCCGGCCTCAGCTGGGAGACCGTCCTCTCACGGCGCGACGAGTACAAGCGCGCCTTCGACAACTTCGATCCCGCGCTCGTCGCCGAGTACCCACCCGCGAAGATCGACGAGCTGATGCAGAACGTGGGACTCATCCGCCACCGGCTCAAGCTCGAGGTGACGGTGCGGAACGCGCGCGCCTTTCTCGCCGTGCAGCGCGAATTCGGAAGCTTCGATGCGTACGTGTGGCGCTTCGTCGGCGGCGCGCCCAAGGTAAACCGCTGGCGCTGGCCCACCGACGTGCCCGCGCACACCGCGGCGTCCGACGCGCTCAGCAAGGACCTCATGCGCCGCGGCTTCAAGTTCGTCGGCTCGACGATCTGCTACGCCTACATGCAGGCGGTCGGGATGGTGAACGACCACCTGGTGAAGTGCTTCCGGTATGGAGAGGTGTGAGTTCCGAGTTGTGAGTCGTGGGTTGTGAGTGGGCTCTGAGTACGTGCACCCAGGACGCTTCGAGCTCACAACCGCTCACGACCCACAACTCACAACCCGCGACTTCAGTATTTCGCCACCCTCCCGTCCACCTCGTCGCTCCACCGGAGAATCCCCCCAGCGAGATTCCACACGCGCTGGAACCCGGCGGCCTGCATCTGCCGCACGGCCTTCGCGCTCCGCGAGCCGCCCTTGCAGTGCACCACGATCTCGCGCGTGGGGTCGAGCGTCGGCAGCACCTCGGCGAGCGTGCCGAGCGGCACGAGCCGGGCGCCGGGGATGCGCGCGATCTCCCACTCGTGCGGCTCGCGTACGTCGAGCACGTCCACATCATCACCGCGTGCGAGACGCTCGGCCAGCTCGCGCGGTGTGACCTCGGGGATCGCCTGCGCGGCGCGCGCTTCGGCCGCGGCCTTCCGCACGCCGCAGAACTCCTCGTAGTCGATGAGCTCCTTCAGCTCGCGCGTGCCGCACGCGGGGCACGTGGGATCGCGCTGCAGCTTGAGCGTGCGGAACTGCATGCGCAGCGTGTCGATGAGGAGTAGTCGACCGATCAACGGCTGCCCTACTCCGAGAATCAGCTTGATGGCTTCCGTCGCCTGAATGGTCCCGACGAGCCCGGGGAGCACGCCGAGGACACCGCCCTCCGCGCAGCTCGGCACGAGTCCCGGCGGCGGCGGCTCGCGGAAGAGACAGCGGTAGCACGGACCATCGTCGGTCGCGAACACCGAGGCCTGCCCCTCGAAGCGGAAGATGCTCCCGTAGACGTTGGGCTTCCCTGTGAGCACGCACGCATCGTTCACGAGGTAGCGCGTGGGGAAATTATCGGTGCCGTCGATCACGAGATCGTAGTCGCGCACGATCTCGAGGGCGTTCTGCGACGTGAGCTGCGTCTCGTATGTCTCGAGCGTGACGTGCGGGTTGATGTCGGCCACGCGGTCGCGCGCCGAGTCGAGCTTGAGCCGCCCCACGTCCTTGGTGCCGTGCAGGACCTGACGCTGCAGGTTGGTGACGTCGACGACGTCGAAGTCGACGAGCCCCATGTGGCCGACACCCGCCGCCGCGAGATACAGCGCGAGCGGCGAGCCGAGCCCGCCCGCGCCGACCAGGAGCACGCGCGCAGCCTTGAGCCGGCGCTGCCCCTCGAGGCCGACCTCGGGGAGGATGAGATGCCGGCTGTAGCGCAGCACCTCTTCGTTCGAGAGCTCCGGCAGCGCGCTCAATCGACGCGCGATGGCGTCGAACGTGGTCGCGCCCGGAGCCGTTTGCGTCTCGCTCACTCGTTCACCCTCCAGCGATCGCGGGGACGACCGTCACCTCATCGCCATCGCGCACGGGCGCGGCGAAGCCGCCGGTGAAGCGGATGTCCTCGTCGTTCAGGTAGAACGTCACGAAGGCGTACGGGTTCCCGTCCGCATCGCGGAGTCGCGGCGCGAGCTGCGGGAACCGCGTGGCGACATCGGCGATCGTCTCGCCGAGCGTGGCGCCCTGTGCTTCGACCGTGCGCTGGTCATCGGCCAGCTTCGCGAGCACGGTGGGCAGTGTGATGGTGATGGGCATGCGTCAACTCCTTGGGAAAGATAGGGGATCGTGCGCGGGCTCGGCGGCGAGCGGCGACGCCGGCGACGAGCTGTCGTCGACGATGTCGTACCCGCGCACGGGGCCCGCGCTGTGAAAGGTCTCGGCCGCGATGCCGATCGCGCGCCACGCGGCGGTCATCGCATCTTCGACAGCGCGCGCATCCTCGCGCGCACTCACCGCGACGAGGGTCGAGCCCGAGCCGCTCAACGTCGCGCCGAACGCGCCCGCGTCGATCGCGGCACCGGTGACGGCGTCGTACCCGGCGATGAGCGCGCGGCGGTACGGCACGTGGAGGACATCGTCCAGTCCGGCGGCGAGCAGCGCCGCGTCCGCGGTGGCGAGCCCGCGCACGAGCGCGGCGCTCCGCGATGCGGCAACCACAGCCACCTCGTGACTCACGGTCGCTGGCAGCGCCGCGCGTGCGCGCTTGGTCTCCACCGCGAAGCCGGGGACAGCGAACACCAGCGCGAGCGAGTCGTGAATGTCGAGCGGCGCGACCGTGAGGTGGCCATCACCCGCGCGCACCGCGAGCCGCGCCCCGCCGAGCACCGCGGGCGCCACGTTGTCCGGATGCCCTTCGATCGCGGTGCCCACGTCGACGATCGCCGTGTCGTCGAGCCCGAGCGCGAGCAGCACGTTCGCCGCGACGGCGCCCGCCACGACGGCGGCCGCCGACGAGCCGAGCCCGCGACTCACGGGGATCTCCGATCGCACGTCGAACACGAGATCGCTCGGCGCCTCGCGCCCCGCCGCCCGACACGCCGCGGCGAATCCCACGATGAGGAGATCGCGCTCCGCCGGCACCTCGATCGCCTCGGCGGTACCGAGCCGGCGAACGGCGGGCGCTCGCTCGCCGCGCGCGGCGCGGCGCACGGCGACCGTGAGCCACCGATCCACCGCGACGCCAATGCAATCGAAGCCGGCGCCGAGGTTGGAGGTGGAAGCGGGAACGCGGATCGTCGGCATGGGATGTTGAAGTTGGTCAGTGGGTCAGTGGGTCAGAACGACAGAAAGCAGAGAGCAGAGAGCAGAGAGCAGAAAGGAGAAACGGTGTAACCAAGTGTCATCCCGAGCGCAGCGAGGGATCTCGGACCGGCGAGGAGATCCCTCGCTGCGCTCGGGATGACACTCGCTCGGGATGACTCGCTCGGGATGACACCCTCCGCGCGTGATGACAGCCGTACGAGCCGTTCCTGACTCACTGACTCACTGACCCACTGACTCACTGTCTCGCTCCCACCAGTTCCGCCACCTCGCGAATCCTCGGCGCAATCACCGGCGCCTCCACGAGCGCGCCGCTCACAGCGTCCGTCGTCTTCAAGCCGTTCCCGGTCAGGCAGAGCACCACTTCATCGTCCGCGCGCAGCCGACCCTCACGCGCGAGCGCCAACGCGCCCGCGACCGTCACGCCGCCCGCCGTCTCCGTGAAGATGCCGGTCGTTTCGGCGAGTGTGCGGATGCCGGCGACGAGCTCCGCGTCGCTCACCGCCGCGCCCCAGCCGCCGGTCGTGCGCATGGCGCGCGCGGCGAAGAGACCGTCGGCGGGATTGCCGATCGCGAGCGAGCGCGCGATGGTGTTCGGGATCTCGGGCTCCAGACGATCGCCACCACTCTGCACGAGCCGCACGATCGGCGCACACCCCGTGGCCTGCGCACCGTAGAGTCGCGGCCGCTCGCCCTCGATGAGGCCGGCGTCGAGAAACTCGCCGAACCCCTTGTACAGCTTGGTGAGAAGCGAGCCGCCGGCCATCGGCGCCACCACCGCCGTCGGCGTGCGCCACCCCAGCTGTTCGGCGATCTCGAACGCCATCGTCTTCGACCCTTCGCCGTAGTAGCCGCGCAGGTTGATGTTGACCATCCCCCACCCGAAGCGGTCGGCCACCTGCACGCACAGGCGGTTCACGTCGTCGTACGTGCCGCGCACGCGTACGAGGTGCGGGCCGTAGACCGCGGTGCCGATGATCTTCCCCGGCTCCAGATCATGCGGGATGAAGATCCACGCCGCGAGCCCCGCGCGTGCCGCGTGCGCGGCGACGGCGTTGGCGAGGTTGCCGGTGGAGGCGCACCCCACCGTGTCGAGCCCGAACGCCGCGGCGGCGTTGATGGCCGCCGTCACCACGCGATCCTTGAACGAGAGCGTGGGGTGCGAGACGCAGTCGTTCTTCACCCACGCCCGGGCAACGCCCAGGACGCGCGCGAGGCGCGGCGCCTCGACGAGCGGCGTGAAGCCGGTGTCGAGCGAGAGTTGCGGCTCGCCGTTGAAGGGGAGCCATTCGCGGTAGCGCCAGAGCGAGGGGCGGCGCGCGGCGATCGTCGCGCGATCGGGGAGCGGCCGATTGGCGTCGTACACCGGATCGAGCGGACCGAGGCACTCCTCGCAGATCGCGACCGGCGCGGCCTCGTGCCGAGCCCCGCAGGCGCGGCAGGCGAGCGGGAGGGGGCGAAGGGCGCGAGAGGCGGGATGCGGGGTGCCGGATGCGGGGGGCGCTGAGCCCGCCGAGGGCTCCTCGGCCGTGCGCGCCGCGCGCGGGGCGGCAGCCGCGTCAATAGTTGCGGATTGCGAATAATTGTCGGTGCTCACGCGAGGCTCCGGAAAGGCGAAGACGGCACTGCCACGAACGAAAAACGGCCGCTCCATCGAGCGGCCGTTGAAGGGGCATCGTCAGCGCGAGGTCTCAGACGGCACGCGCAGGCCCTTCCCGGTCGCTCACGGCGGCGGGCTCATGGCACATGCGCATCATCATGCTGTCGAGGATCATCGCGGTCGAACGGGACATCGACATCTCGCGGCTCAGGGGTGGACCGGCGCAGCGCCGGCCCGGAAATACGAATGCCCGCGACTTCAGTGCCGCGGGCAGTGGCTTTTTAGCAGTTGTTTAACGTGGCTGCAATATGCGCGGCAAATGACCACGGGTATTCGGTTGTGATGGGGATGAATACCACGGGCGGTGGGGCGATGTCAAGGGATGCAGATGGCGGTCGTCCGCTCGAGCACGCCACGAGCCCGAGTGCCGCGCTCGCTCCGCTACCGCCACCCCGCCACGCGCGCCACCGCATCCACGTCCGCCACGACCTCCGGGATGCGGAACCCCTCCCCCACCGCGCGCTCCGGATCCTTGAGCCCGTGCCCCGTCAGCACGCACACGCACCGGCTCCCTGCATCCACGCGCCCCTCGCGCACGCTCGCGCGCAACCCTGCCACGCCCGCCGCGGACGCAGGCTCGCAGAACACCCCTTCGCGATGCGCGATGTCGCGGTATGCCTCGAGAATCTCCTCGTCGCTCACCGCGCGGATCACGCCGCCGGAATCGCGCGCCGCGGCGAGCGCCGGATCCCAGCTCGCGGGCCGCCCGATGCGGATCGCGCTCGCGATGGTCTGCGGCTCGGCCACCGGCGCGCCACGAACGAGCGGCGCCGCCCCCGCCGCTTGCACGCCGAGCATGCGCGGCAGCCGCGTGCTCCCGCCGCACTCGCGATAGCGGCGGAACCCGAGCCAGTACCCGGTGATGTTCCCGCCGTTCCCCACCGGCAGCGCGAGCACGTCGGGCGCATCGCCCAGCACGTCGCAGATCTCGTACGCCGCCGTCGCCTGCCCGGCAATGCGATCGGGGTTCACCGAATTGACGATCGCCACCGCATACCGCTCGGCCGCCTCGCGCGCCACGTCGAGCGCGCCGTCGAAGCCCGTGTCGAGCGCCAGCACGCGCGCGCCGCATGCGACGGCCTGCGCCACCTTCCCCGCGGCCACGCGCCCCTTCGGCAGCAGGATCACCGCCGAGAGCCCCGCGCGCGCCGCGTACGCGGCCGCGCTCGCCGCGGTGTTCCCGGTCGACGCACACAGCACCGCCCGCGCGCCATCCTCCTGCGCGCGCGCCACCGCCACCACCATCCCGCGATCCTTGAACGACCCCGTGGGGTTGAGCCCCTCGACTTTGAGGTACAGCTCCCGCACGCCAACCCACTCCGCGAGCCGCGGCGCATCGACCAGCGGCGTCGCCCCTTCGTAGAGCGTGAGCCGCGGCGTCTTCGGCGAGATGGGGAGGAGCGACGCGTAGCGCGCGATGACGCCGGGATTCGAGGGTGCGGACATGAGTGCCGTGTGTCGTCAGTCGTCAGTCGTCGGTCGTCAGCCCGCGGTCTTCAGCGCTCAGTCATCGGTACTCAGACCGGCTCTCGCGATTCGAGCACGTCGTGCATCATCGAAGCCACCGAGTTCGCGAGGATCACCAGCTCGTACACGGCGTCCGTGTGCATCGTGCGTCGTGCGGCTGAGAATATAGTTCGTGAGACCGCTACCAGACACGACCTGCCCGCTGACGCGCAGCAATCGGGCGCGGCCTGTCCTCGTCGTCGGTTCTCAATCATCGGTGCTCAGGCTCGCCCTCGCGACTCGGAGCCTTCGTGCGTCGTCGGCGCCACGGACGACCGGCGACTGACGACTGACGACCGCTTCGATCAGATCCCCATACACCGCCGACCCCGTCGGCCGCGCACCCGCGCCGCGCCCGGTGAAGAAGAGCGGACCCGCGAAGTCGCTCTCCAGGAGCACCGCGTTCTGCTCGCCATCCACCTTCGCGAGCGGATGATCGACCGGCAGCTCCGTCGGACCGACGCGCAGCCTCGGCGCTGCACCGTCCTCCAGCGCCGCGTCCGCCACGAGCTTGATCACGGCGCCCCGTGCGCGCGCGCGCGCGATGTCGCTGGCCGTCACACGCTCGATCCCTTCGCGGGCCACGCGCTCCACGCACACCCACCGTCCCATCGCCTGATGCACGAGGATCACGAGCTTGTGCGCGGCGTCCAGCCCCGAGAGATCGTCGCCCGGATCCGCCTCCGCGAAGCCCAACGCCTGCGCCTGCGCGAGCGCGTCCGCGAACGAGAGCGCATCGTGCGCCATGCGGGTGAGGATGTAGTTCGTGGTGCCGTTCACGATCCCACACACGCGCGTGATGCGGTTCCCCACCAGCGCGCCGCGAATGGCGTGCAGCACGGGGATCGCGCCACACACGGCGCCCTCGTACCGCAGCAGCGCGCCGCGCGCCCGCGCGATGCGCTCGAGCTCGGCACCGTGCGCGGCGATGAGCGCCTTGTTCGCGGTGACGACGTGCTTCCCCGCGACGAGCGCTTCGTGGATCACGGTGCGCGCGGGCTCCATCCCGCCCATCACTTCAACCACCACGTCCACGCCCGGATCGCGTAGCGGCGCGCGCCAGTCCGTGGTGAAGAGCGTACGGTCCACCGACACCGCGCGCGGCCGCTCGGGATTCCGCACCACGACATGTCGCAGCGACAGCTCGACGCCACCGTGCGCTTCCAGCTCGGCGCGGCGCGCTGCGATCACATCCACCAGCCCGCTGCCGACGGTCCCGAGCCCGTACAGAGCGATCCCTATGCGTGACATGCCGCGCTCCCCGATGCAGATGCGACCGCGGGCGCCGACGGCGTGGTGCTCCGGCGCGCGCGCGGCCGACGTGATGATGGACGATGCCCGGCGCCGAGCAGGGCGTCGTGCAACAGTCGCACCGCATCGTCCGCGTGCGCCGGTGCAACGTGGATGGCGAACCCGAGCCTGGTCATCCCCACGGGATCGACCTCGATCCCCGCGTGCGCGAGCTGCCGCACCGCATCGGCGATCCGCGCCTCGAACAGCGAGACACGGGAGCCGACGACGGTGACGCGCGCCATCGGCGTGCGAAGCCGTGCGTCGCCGCCCACGGCCGCGATGCCGAGGATGCGCGGGACCTCCGCGGCCGCTGCGCCATCGATGGCGGTGCCGCCATGCGCGGCGTTGCCATCGGTCTCATCGTGGAGACTCGACAGCACCCGCAGCGGGATCGCGTGCGAGAGCGCGAGCGCCGCCGCGCGCGCATGCAGCACCGCGGCACCCGCGAGCGTGAGCCGCAGCGCTTCGCGATGCGTGAGATGCGTATACCGCTGCGCGGTCGCGACCACGCGGGGGTCCGCGCTGTAGACGCCGTCGACATCGGTGTAGATGTCGCATCGGTCGGCGCCGAGCGCCGCCGCGAGGGCGACGGCCGTGGTATCGCTCCCGCCTCGGCCAAGTGTGGTGACCTCGCGCCGGGCGGTTACCCCCTGGAACCCCGTGACGACCGGAACGCCGCCATCGGCCACCATTCGCCGCACGCGCGCCGCGCGCACCGCCCGGATGCGTGCGTCCCCGTAGCGGCCATCGGTGCGGATCCCCGCCTGCGCGCCGGTGAAGGCGTGCGCACGTACACCGGTGTCGAGCAGCGCGAGCGCGAGCAGCGCGGCCGCGGTCTGCTCGCCGGTGGCGAGGAGCAGATCGAGCTCGCGACTCGGCACGCGCGCGCCGGAGCCGACGGACGCGGCGAGGTCGAGCAGCGCGTCGGTGGTGCGCCCCATGGCGGAGACGACAACAGCCACCTCGTGCCCCCGCGCGCGCACGGCGGCGATGCGTCGAGCGACGGCGCGCACACGCTCCGGCGACTCGACCGATGTCCCTCCGAATTTGAGAACCAGCAACGGCATGCGATGACTCCCGGCACGGGTGGCCACAAACGCAAACGCGGCCTCTCGACGAATCGAGAGGCCGCGTTTGCATTGACTGGTTGTCCGCTTCTACACGTACACCAGCACGCCGCCTCTCGGGAAGAGTCGGGTCATCATCATGGTCATCATGATGGTCGTGGCGGTGACGTGCGTGGAGACGCGGGACATGATCAGTATCTGAACGACGCTCGATGTAGGTGTTCGTGTCGCGCTCGATGCGCGAGGGCCCATGATAAGCCCGTCCGGAGGATGACGTCAAGAGCAGCGGATCAGGATGGCGCCACGAAACGTGGCGCGCAGGTCACGATTCGTCGGGCGCGGGTACCACGCGGGGTACGGCGGAGCGGCCGCGCCGTTGCCCGCGCGCGCACCGCACGGCATCATTCGCTACCCGCCCGACGTCACCTCCCCAAGCGACACATGTCTTCCGATTCCGCTCTGCCACGGCGACGCGTGCTGCTCGCGCTGCTCGCCGGCATCGCCGCGTTCTGCATCGTCTGGATCGCCACCGCGCCGCCCGGCCCCGGACTCGATCCGGATTCCGCATCGTACCTGAACGCCGCCGAGTCGCTCGTACGACATGGCGCACTGCGCGCGCCGACGTTCTACGACTGGGCGAGCCCCGACAGCACGGAGCCGCTCGCGCACTTCCCCCCCGGGATGCCCACGGCGCTGGCGATCCCCCGTGCGCTCGGCGCGTCGCAACCGACGGCGGCGCGACTCGTGGAGGCGAGCGCGGCGCTCGTCACGGCCGGTAGCACGCTGCTCCTCGTGGGCGCGGCCGCGGGTCCGCTGGCCGGCGTGCTGGCCATGCTCATGCTCTTCGCGACGCCCGCCGTGCTCGAGACGCATCTCTCGATCCTGAGCGAGCCGCTCTTCTACGCGTTGCTCGTCGTGACGCTGACGCTGATGGTGCGCGCACCCGATCGCCCGCTGCGCTATGGCATCACGGCCGCCGTGGGAAGTCTCGTTCGCTACGCCGGGATCTCGCTCGTGGGGGCCGCGGTGCTCTGGGCGTTCGCACTCGGGACGACGCTGCGGGAGCGCGTCCGTCGCGCGGCGATCGCCGCGCTCCCCACACTCTTCGGGTACGGCGCGTGGCTCGCACGGACGAAGTACGAGACAGGGGGCGGCGTGCGCGAGGTCGGCGTCTATCACGGCTTCATGGCCACCGTGCGCGAGGGTGCGGCAACCGTCGCCGCGTGGCTCGCCCCCTCGCTCGATGAGGGGGCGGTGCGCACGCTCGTCGCGCTTGTCGTGCTCGCGCTCCTCGTGGCACTCGTCGTCGCCGCCGTGCGCCGCCGCTCGATCCACGATGGAGCGACGCGACGCGCGACGAGCATCCCGCCGCACCGGCTCCTCGCCGCCACGCTGCTCCTCGCCGGCGTGTACGTCACAGTCGTCGTCCTGTCGCGCCTCTTCGCCGACGGCGCGATCCCCTTCGACAACCGCATCCTCTCGCCACTCATCCTGCTCGTCGAGCTCGCGGTCGTCGTCTCGCTCGCCGTGTGGTGGCGTGCGCCGGGCACGCGTGCGCTGCGTGTCGTGGCCGCGGCCGTCCTGCTCGCGTGGTGGGGCGCATCGCTCGCGTCGAGTTGGAATGACGTGAGCTACATGATGGAGAACGGTTCGGACTACGGTGACGTCCAGTGGCGGACGTCGCCGCTCGTCGCCTGGGCACGCACCGATGGCGCGCGATGCGCGCTCTTCACCAACCATCCCACCGCGCTCTACTTCCAGGCCCACCGTCTGGTGCGGGGCACGCCGCTCGCGCAACCGCTGGACACGCTCCGCGCCTTCGCCGATACGCTCGTCGCCCGCGGCGGCGCGCTCATCGCGTTCGACGAGCCGAGCGGCGCGTTCGCGGTTCCGCCGGACAGCGTGCTGCGCGCCCTCTCGCTCGAGCGTATCGCGCGCCTCGCCGATGGCAGCGTCTGGGTCCCGGCGTCCATCGCATCCACCGCCATCGGCATTCCGATGGATGGCGCCACGAATGGGCACGCGCGTTGCGGCGAATCGTCGCGCTTCTCGACTCGACGGCGATGACTCGCGGTTCCCCGAACCGCGGTGCGTGGAGCGCATTGCTCCGATTCGGTTGAACGGTGCCTCACTTCAGGAGCCAGGAGGTCGACCATGTCCGACGCGCCGCAAGCCCCCGTACCCACCCCCGCCACCACGAGTAGTGGCCTCGCACCCAACGTCGCCGGCGCCCTCGCCTACCTCCTCGGCCCGCTGACGGGACTTTTCTTCCTCGTCACCGAGAAGGAAAATCGCTTCGTCCGCTTCCACGCCGCGCAGTCGATCACCGTCGGGGTCGGGCTGATCATCCTCGCGATCGCGCTCTCGGTGCTGGAGTCGCTGCTCAGCGTCGTCCCGATCCTCGGCATCCTGATCGGCCTCCTGATCTCGATCGTGCTCGGCCTCGGGAGCTTCGTGCTCTGGCTGGTGCTCATGTACCGGGCATACCAGGGGCAGGAGTGGGAGGTGCCGATCGCCGGCGTCCAGGCGCGCCGGCTCGTTGCTCCGCCGCCCCCGGCCGTGCCGTAGACCGGCCGCGGCCGCCGAACGGCCGATTCGTCGTGCGGTTCCCGTGCGGAAGTCCGTTGCGGGCCAACGCGATGATGCGCCGATGATCGACGGATGACGCCGCCGCGCATCTTCGCCCCCACTCAGTGTTCGAAACCTGTCAACACTTTCGTGGGGGTGGCACATGAAGATCGGAAGATGCGCGGCGGCGGCTGGTCTTTGCCTGAGCCTCGCTGTCGCACTCGTGCACGCGCAGACACCAGAGATGCCGGCGACGCAGACGCAGCCGCAGCCGCATGCGATCCGTATCGGGCTGGGCGGCGGAATGAGCGTGCCGGTGAACAAGGCCGGTGATGCCTTCAAGACCGGGCTGCACGGGCAGGGCTTTCTGCTCGTCGACTTCGGCCGGCTGCTGCACCTGGGGATGCTGCCGACGCTGCGTTTCAACCTCGGCTACCAGCAGTTCAGCTACAAGGACCAGTTCACGGGCCAGGCGGCGGCCCTGCAGAACGCCGAGAGCAAGATCCTGAGCGGCGTCGCCGGATTCCAGCTCAATCTCCTGCACGGTCCCGTGCGCCCCTACCTGCTCGCGGGCGTCGGCGCATTTCGGATTCAGAGCAACGTCGACTCCACCGGCACGAGCACCGACGCGTCCTCGTCGACGACGAAGTTCGGGGTCGATGGCGGGGCCGGGATCGCCTTCTCGATCAAACGCATCGACGCCTTCGTGGAGGGGAAGGTACAGAACGTCTACACCGATCAGGGCTTCATCGACACCAAGTCGATCCGCGTGATCCCGGTCAGCTTCGGGATCATTTTCTGACGCGACGCACGTTGGCGCACATCTCACGACGCGCGGTGCACCTCGACCTCATGTGTCGCCGGTCGGCCGCCGATATCCTGTTTCTGGTTTCTGGAGGATCCATGTCTCGCTGCTTCATCCCCTCACTGCTCACCCTCACCACGGCGGCGGCGCTCGCCGGCTGCAATCGCGCCGACGCCGCCAAAGGATCGGCCGCGGCGGCGCAGCCGACGGCCACCGCCGGCGCCGCGGTGCCGCACATGGTCGTCGTCACGGCGCGCGAGTTCGCCTTCGATGCGCCCGATAGCATCCCCGCCGGCCTCACGACCATTCGGCTCGTGGACGCCGGCCACCAGCTGCACCACGTGCAGCTCATCAAGCTCGAGAACGGCAAGACGCCGAGCGACCTGACACACGCACTCCAATCCGGCGGCCCATGGCCCGCGTGGGCCTCGTTGGCGGGCGGCGCGAATCCGCCGACGCCGGGGGGCGGCGAGACGAGCACCACGCTCGACATCAAGCCGGGCAACTACGCGATGATCTGCCTGATCCCCGGCCCCGACGGCGTGCCGCACGTCATGAAAGGGATGATGCGGCCGCTCACCGTGACCCCATCAGCCGGTGCCGCCGCAACCGCTCCCAAGGCCGATGTCACCGTCCATCTGACCGATTACAGCTTCGCGCTCTCCACACCGCTGACCGCGGGCACGCACACGATCCACATCGTGAACGATGGACCTCAGCCGCACGAGCTCTTTCTCGCCCGCCTCGCCCCCGGAAAGACAGCGGCCGAGCTCGCGGAATGGGCCGACAAGCAGCAAGGGCCCCCACCCGGCATCCCGATGGGTGGCGTCAGCGCCATGAACGCCGGGATGGATGCCTTCGTGACGGCGAACTTCACACCGGGCAACTACGCTCTGCTCTGCTTCGTCCCCGATGCCAAGGACGGCAAGCCCCACGTGATGCACGGCATGGTCAGGCAGATCACGATCAACTGACCGCCGATGACACGACCGGGAGGTGGGACGGCGGTGTACCCCCGCGACGTCCCGCCTCCTGGGAACACGCACTACTCCCCGCACGTCGTCCGCGCATCGTCCGCACATCGTCGCTCGACGGTGAAGCCCCCTCGACTCACGTAATCCTCGCCGCCTGCTCCATCCCACAGACATCACCATGCACTACGAGCTCAGACACCGTCGTCCTCCACGTGCGGTCGCGCTGGCCGCGCGCGGCATCGTGCTGCTCGCTGCCAGCTTCGCGGTCGCCTGCAGTGGCGATGCCACCGCGCCCTCGGATCCGCACCCCCCCGGGCCGCCGCCGGTCGCCTCGGTAACCGTCGCGCCCGCGACCGTCACCCTCACACCGGGCGATACCGCACACCTCACGGCCACCCCCAAGGACTCGGCCGGCAATTCGCTCACCGGCCGCACGATCACCTGGAGCTCGAGCGACACGAGCGTCGCCACCGTGAGCTCGAGCGGGCTCGTTACTGCCCGAGCGGTGGGTAGCGTGACCATTACCGCTACCGCCGAAGGGCACGCCGGCAAGGTGACCCTCACGGTGAACGTGACTCCCGTGGCCCAGGTGGTCGTCTCGACACCCAGCGCCATGGTGATCCTGGGCAGCGAGGTCCAGCTCACGGCCACCGTGCTCGATGCGCGCGGCGACACGCTCACCGATCGGTCCATCACGTGGACCTCGAGCGACACCACCGTCGCCACCGTCGATACCGCGGGAGTCGTCACGCCCCATTTGGCGGACACGGTGACGGTCACCGCCACCGCCGACGGGCAGCCGGGCACCGCCGCCCTACGCGTGGTGCTGCGCTTTGCCGAACTCGACGCCGGCTCGAACCAGCCCTCCGCCTCGTTGCATACCTGCGGCATGACCACGACCGGTGCGGTCTACTGCTGGGGCCGCAACGCCTTCGGCGCGCTGGGCGATGGCACGATGACGAGCCGCTCCGTTCCGGTTGCGTCCCCAGGCACTCCCACCTTCACCCAGCTCGTCGTCGGCAACGATTACACCTGTGCGCTCGACCAGAACGGCCGCGCCTACTGCTGGGGCAACAACGCCTTCGGCCAGCTCGGCGACGGAACGCTCACCGCTCACGCCGCGCCCAAGGCGGTCACCGGCAATCTCAGCTTCACCAAGCTCTTCGCCGGAGATTCCTACGTGTGCGGGTTGATCCCCGGCGGAGCGGCGTACTGCTGGGGCCGCAACACGCGGGGCCAGCTGGGCGACGGGACGACGACGAACGAGTCGACCCCCACCGCGGTCCACGGCAATCCTTCCCTCGGCACGTTCGCGTACACGGAGCTCGCCCTCGGCGGCCAGACTTCGTGCGGCCTCACCGCGACCGGAGCCGCCTACTGCTGGGGCGATGGCCTGGATGGCCAGCTCGGCCTCGGGGTGGCGGCAATCTACGTATTTCCCGTACCGGTCGCCGGCAACCATGCCTTCGCCCAGCTGAGTGCCAGCGGGCAGCACGCTTGCGGTGTCACCACGAGTGGCGCCGCCTACTGCTGGGGCTGGAACACCTCCGGTCAGCTCGGCGATGGCACGACCAGGGACAGTGTGACCTCCCCTGTGCCGGTCGCCGGCGGACTCACCTTCACGCGAGTGATCGCTGCACAGGGCTTCACGTGCGGGCTGACGGCGACGGGCGCCGCGTACTGTTGGGGTTCCAACTCGTCCGGCCAGCTCGGCAATGGCGCCGTCGGGGGGAGCAGCGGGGTACCGGTTGCGGTCGCCGGCGGACTCACCTTCAGCACACTCGGCGCTTTCAGTGCCGACAGTCTTCATGCTCAGGTGTGTGGTCTCGGCACGAGCGGCGCCGCCTACTGCTGGGGGGACAACCGGTACGGCCAGCTCGGTGATGGGACGACCACCACCAGCGGTGCCCCGGTGGCGGTCTCGGACAGCCTGACGTTCACCCAGCTGTCGGTAGACTTCGAGCGGGCATGCGGGCTGACGTCAGCCCACACCGCCTACTGCTGGGGGAACAACGGCTACGGCCAGCTCGGCGACGGCACGACCATCGACCGTCACACGCCCACACTGGTCGCGAAGCAGGAGTAGCGCGAGCCTCGAAAGCCGAAACGGCCCTGGGGAGGATGTTCTCCCCAGGGCCGTTCCGCATCCCGCATCCCGCCGTCCTGCCCCGCGCCCTCAGTACTTCGCCAGGTAGTTGTCCAACTCCCACTGCGAGACCTGCGTGATGTAATCACGCCATTCCTGACGCTTGGCCTCGAGGAAGTTCGTGGTCACGTGTTCACCCAGCGCCTCGGTGATCACCTTGTCCTTCTCGAGCTGGTCGCACGCGTCCGACAGGTTGTGCGGCAGATCGTCGATGCGGAGGCGCCGCTTCTCGCGGTGCGAGAGCTCCCAGATGTTCACGTTCACGGGCTCACGCGAGTCCGCCTTCGTCTCGATCCCGTCCAGACCAGCGGCGAGCATCACGGCGAGCGCCAGGTACGGGTTGGCCGCGGGATCGGGGATGCGGAGCTCCACGCGTGTCCCCAGCCCGCGACGCTCCGGGATGCGGATCATCGGCGAGCGGTTGCGCATCGACCAGGCAACGTTCACCGGCGCCTCGTACCCCGGCACCAGCCGCTTGTACGAGTTGATGAGCGGGTTGGTGATGGCGCAGAAGCCGCGCGCGTGCTGCAGCAGTCCGCCCAGATAGTGCAGCGCGGTGTCCGAGAGCTCCCACTTCGCGTTCTTGTCCCAGAACGCGTTCTTGCCATCCTTGAAGAGCGACTGGTGCGTGTGCATCCCGCTCCCGTTCTGCCCGAAGATCGGCTTCGGCATGAACGACGCGAGGAGCCCGAACTGCTCGGCCACGTTGCGCACCACGAAGCGGAAGGTCGCGATGTTGTCCGCGGTCGTCAGCGCATCGGCGTAGCGGAAGTCGATCTCATGCTGGCCGTGCGCCACTTCATGGTGCGCGGCCTCGACCTCGAAGCCCATCTGCTCGAGCACTTCGACGATCGCGCGACGCGCCTCTTCGCCGAGGTCCACTGGCGTGAGGTCGAAGTACGCACCCACATCGTGCGTGATCGTCGTCGGTGTGCCGTCCGGGCCCTTCTTGAACATGAAGAACTCGGCTTCCATGCCGGCGTTCATCGTGTATCCCAGCTCGGCGGCCCGCGCGATCTGCCGCTTCAGCACACCGCGTGGATCGCCGGGGAACGGCGAGCCATCGGGCATCTGGATGTCGCAGATCAGCCGGCCGACCCGATTCTCCGAGCTCCCCCACGGAAAGATGCGGAAGGTGGACAGGTCCGGCGCGAGGAGCATGTCCGACTCTTCGATGCGCACGAACCCTTCGATCGACGACCCGTCGAACATGATGTCGCCAGCGAGCGCCTTCTCGAACTGCGAGGCCGGCACCTCGACGTTCTTATTGACCCCGAGGATGTCGGTGAACTGCAAGCGCAGAAAGCGGACGTTGTGCTTGACTGCGAGGTCGAGGATGTCGCGTGCGGTGGCACCTTGCAGCTCCGGGAGCAACGCTCGGCTGGTCGCGCCGTTGGAGCGTGGCGGCGCGGTAAGAATGGCGGAGGACACAGGACCTCTGGTCTGGGGGTGAGACAACGAATCCGGGCCCGCAAAAGCTAGCAGCCAGCCGGACCGGTGTCAAATGGATCGCGCATTTTTTGCACCATCTAACCATCACACACAGCCGGTAACCGTTGTATACGAGTATTTTGTTCGCCGTATCGTGCTGACACTGCACAAACAAACGAACACCGCAACATGACGCGCAGCCCGGCACCGACTCGAGCCCGCAACTCCCCGCGACGCCCCGTCCGCTCGCACCCGAGGCTTCTCCGGCCGGTGGCCCGTGCCTGCGCCGCGATCGCACCAGCCCCGGGGGAGCCAATCCGCACCGGCACGGACGCGCCTACACCTGCGACGGACGCACCTTCGGAGTGTCGTCCGCCCCGGCACACTTGTACATTTCGCGCCATGTCGTCATCAGCTACGCCCACCATCGCGTGCCCGAACTGCAAGGCCGCCGCAAGCGGCCGCTTCTGCGCCAGCTGCGGCGCGCCGCTCGAGGGGGCGCTCTGCTCCGGATGCGGATCGTCGCTGACGCCCGGTGCGAAGTTCTGTCACCGCTGCGGCACCGCCGTCGGCGCCGCGCCCACCACCTCCGCGGCACAGCATACGGGGTTCGCCTCCGCACTCCCTTGGGCGGTCGCGGGGATCGCGCTCGTCGCCCTCATCGCGCTCGTGGCCGGCCAACGCTTCAACGCGCGTCCGGCACCGAGCGCCGCTTCTGCCTCGGCCGGCGCCGATGCGCCGAACGCGCTCGCCGGCACCGCACCCGGCGCCATGGGGCTCCGCGCCCCCGACATCTCGGCGATGTCGCCGCGCGAGCGCGCCGATCGGCTCTACGATCGGATCATGACCCTCGATGCGCAGGGGAAGACCGACAGCGTGCAGTTCTTCGCGCAGATGGCCGTCGCCGCCTACCAGATGCTCCCCGAACAGGACGCCGATTCGCACTACGACCTGGGCCGCATCGCCGAGGTGGCCGGCGTCCCCAGCGTCGCGTCGGCACAGGCCGACACCATTCTCCAGAAGGATCCCACGCACCTGCTCGGCCTCATCCTCGCCGCACAGAGCGCGCGCGCACAGGGCAACGCCGCGCAGGCCCGCACCTACGAGACCAAGTTCCTGGCCGCCCTTCCCGCCGAGCAGAAAAAGAATCTCCCCGAGTACCAGCGCCACCGGAACGACATCGAAGCCGCCGCAGCGGAAGCGCGAAAGACGCTGAATCGGTGAGCGGGGACAGCGGGCACTAGAGGAGCTGCTCGGTCGCGGGGTGCCCGCCAGTGTCATCGCTGCGCCTCTGCATACCGAGCTCGCGGACGACTGAGTGTGCGACAGCGCGCATCGTTACAGCGTGTTGCACTGCTCGTCATCCATCGACCATGAGCCGCGCCGCGACTGAGTTGCCCGACCCCCATCCGTCGATGACCGCCCCCCGGCCCGAGCCGCGCCCGGCGGACGCAGGCAGCCAGAGCGCGCGTGACGTGTACGGGATCGCCGAGATCATCCGGGACATCAACCGCTCACTCGAGGCGGAGTCCATCGTCCCCCGCATCGCCGAGCACGCCGCCCATCTCGTGGGCGGATGCGGGGCGCGCATCGGACTGATCGAGGGCGACACACTCGCGATCACGGGCGCGTTCGGCGAGGGTGAACACGCGCTCGGGGACCGGATTCCTGTTGCCGCGCTCCCGATGACGGACTGCGCGCGGGGCCTCGTCGCCGCGCCGCTGGTCGTCGGCGGCCGCATGATCGGGACCATCGCCGTGAGCGGCGCCCCGTACGCCTTCGACCCGCACGACGCGGCGCTCCTTCGCACGCTGGCCGACCACGCCGCGATCGCCATCGACAACGCGCAGCTCGGCCACGCCGCCGCGCGCACCATGCGGCACGCGAACATCCTGGCCAGCGCGGCACGCGGGCTCGCGCTCAACGTCGAGCCGCAGGCCATTCACGCCGATATCGCGCGCATCGCGCGCGAGTCGCTCGGCGCCGACGGCGTCACCATCTACCTGGTGAACGATGCCGCCGATGCGGCGGAGTTGATGCACAGCGAAGGGGCCGGTGCGGAGGCGAGCCGGGAACGGTTGCGCGAGTTCGCGACGCATACCGGCGCGCAGGTGGCGCGCTCCGGCACGCCCGCGTTTCGCCGTGACCTGCGCGCGCACGGCCACGAGCCCATGGTGCAGCGCCTGCTCCAGGATCGCATCGCATCCGTCGCGCTGCTCCCGCTCCTCCTGGAAGGGCGGCCACGCGGAGTGTTGATCCTGCGCTTTCTCACCCCGCAGCCGTTCGACGACGAGCAGCGGCAGCTCCTCGTCGACTTCAGCGCGCTCGCGGCCGTCGCCGTACGCAGTACATCGCTCATCACCGACCTGGTGCGCGGCACGGTGCGTCTCACCGAGGCCGAGCGCCGCCGGCAACAGCAGCAGCAGACGCTGGCCACGGCGCTCGAGAGCATGGAGCAGGCCGTCTTCATCTGCTCCTCGTCGGCCATCATCCGATACGCGAACAGCGCCGCGATTCGCGAGTACGGCTACGCGTTCGGCGAGTTCGTGGGCATGCACGCGCGGGAGCTCACCGTCCGCCGCGCCGCCGTGTCCATCATGCGCCACGACACGCACCGGCCGGGCGCCGCCACCGGCATCTGGGTGGGTGAGCAGACACAGCGGCGCAAGGACGGCACGGAGTTCCCCGCCTGGGTGACGATCAGCTCCATCCATGCCGCAGACGGCCAGGAAACGGGTGTGGTGGTGACGGTGCGCAATCTGGCCGACGAGCAACGCATGGCGTCGCAGCTCCGGGAATCCGAGAAGCTCGTCGCGCTGGGCGAGCTCGTGGCCGGCGTCGCGCACGAGGTGAACAACCCGCTCACCGGGATCTCGTCCTTCGCGCAGCTCCTGCTCGAGGACTCGCTCCCACCCGAGCAGCTCGATGCCGTGCGGCTCATCAAGCGCGAAGCGGATCGAGCCGTGGGGGTCGTGCGCGATCTGCTCACCTTCGCGCGCAAGGCCGAGCCGCGCATCATCTCCATCGATGTCCACGCGTTGATCGACCGCACCCTCCGTCTCTGCGGCTACCGGTTGCGGACCGCCGGCATCGAGGTCGAGCTCGCACTCGCACCCGATCTGCGTCGCGTGCGCGGTGATGACCGGCAGCTTCAGCAGGTACTCCTCAACCTGATCGTCAACGCCGAGCACGCCATGGCCACCACGGAGCGGCGGCTGCTCGCCATTCGCGCGGCGAACGAGCAGGACCAGGTCGCCATCGCGGTGTCCGACACGGGCATCGGGATGACGCCCGACGTGCAGCGACGCGCCTTCGAGCCATTCTTCACGACCAAGCCGGAGGGGATGGGGACGGGGCTCGGCCTGAGCATCAGTTACGGCATCGTGCACATGCACGGCGGCCGATTGCTCGTCGAGAGTGCGCCCGGTACTGGCGCCACGTTCCGCATCGTGCTGCCCGCGCTCGACGCCGGCGCACCGCCCTCCCTCTCGCATCCCACCACATGATCATGCCTGCCACCGATGCATCGAGCGGCCCGTCGGCGGTCGCCACACGCGCGTCAGCGCTCCGCCCGTCGAAACCTCGCGTCCTCATCGTCGACGATGAGGAGACCATCCGGCTCGCGTTCTCGCGCTTTCTCGGGATGCGCGGCTACGAGGTGGAAACCGCTGCATCCGGCGATGCGGCCATCTCGCTGCTCAAACCGGGCGCGTTCCCGCTCATGCTCTGCGACGTGCGCATGCCGGGGTTGTCGGGGCTGGACGTGGTGCCGCGCGCGCTCGAGCTCGACCCCGATGTCGCCATTCTGATGCTGACGGCGGCCGACGATGCGCAGACGGCCACCGCGGCCCTCTCTGGCGGGGCATACGATTATCTCGTGAAGCCCGTCGAGCTGCCCGATCTCCACGACGCGCTGCAGCGCGCGCTGCACAAGCGCTCGCTGCACGTCGCCCAGCGTCGGGCCGAGGAGATCATCCGGCAGGAGGTCGCGTCGCGCACGGCGGAACTGGAGCTGGAGAAGGAAGCCCTCCGTGCGCTCACGGTGGGCGTCGCGGAAGCGCTGATCAATGCGATGGAGGCGAAGGACGTCTACCTGCGCGGCCATTCGCAGCGCGTGGCGGAGCTCGCCGCCTCGATCGCGAACGAGCTGGGGCTCGATGCCGACACCATCGAAGCGGTGCGCCTCGCGGGCCGGTTGGCCGACGTCGGGAAGATCGGGACGCGCGAAGCGGTGCTCAACAAACCGGCGATGCTCACGCCGGACGAGTACGAGCACGTAAAGGAGCATGTGAAGATCAGCATGGAGATCCTCGCGCCGCTCAAGCACCTTGGGGTCGCCATCCAGTTCGTGCGCGACCATCACGAGCATTACGATGGCACGGGCTACCCGCGCGGACTCGTGGGCGAGGAAGCATCGATCGGCGGCCGCATTCTGCACGCCGCCGATGCATTCGACGCGCTCACCTCGCGTCGCGCCTACCGCGATCCCATGTCGCCCGAGGACACGCTTCAGTACCTGGGCACCAAGATGGCCAGCACCCTCGACCCGCTCGTGTTCGATGCCCTCTGCCGCGTCGTCCGGCGGCGGAAGTCGCTGGTGTTCATCGATGACATTCATGGGTGACGGAAGTAGTGAGCTGTGAGCGCTGGGCTGTGAGCGGGTCGTGAGCTCGACGTTCCCTGGATGGTCGAGCTCACCTCCTCCACTCAGAGCTTCTCACAGCTCAAAGCCCACAGCTCACAACCGATGCTGTCTCTCTTGACGTATTCACAAATGTATTGTATAGGGAGCCGGGCAACTGGCAGTGCATGCGGTTGTCAGCGCTGATGACGTCGCCATCAGGGCACACGACGTGCAGCGTGCAACGAACGCCTACACGACGACAAGCTCCGCGACCTTCGACACACCCTACAGGAGGCGAACATGCCGCGCGGTGATGAGTACAACGAGGAGTTCCACCTCTCGGAGCGAGACGAGGACGAGGACGATCTCGGCTTCGGCGGTGGTGCATCCTACGAGGAGGAGGAGGACGAAGAGGAGGGCGGCTGGGGGATAGCCAAGCATCACACGGACGATCTGTGGGATAGCGCCGAGGAGGAGGAGGGGGAGGAGGAAGAGGAGCTGTTGGAGGAGGAAGAAGAAGACCTGTCGCCGATGGGCATCGTCGAAGAGGAGGTCATCATCACCAGCGCGCCGAGTCGCGGCGGTGCGGTCCACGGTGGCACGATGACCGGCGGCAACATCATGGCCTCCGGCATGGCTGGCGGCACGACGCCAGTCGCGCCTGGCGGACTGCAGGGTGGCACAACGCGGGCGGGCGGCACGCCCGCATCGGGTGGCGCCGCGCCGCGCCGCGCGGCCCCGGCCAAGCGCGGTGCAACGACCAAGCGCGCGGCGGGGAAGACGGCCGCCAAGGCGGCGGCAAAAAAGAAGAGCGCGGCGAAAAAGAAGACCACGGCGAAGAAGGGCGCGGCCAAGAAGTCATCCGCCAAGCGGCCCGCGGCCAAGAAGGGTTCGGCGACCAAGCGTGCGGCGCGTGGCGGCGCGCGGAAGAAGAGCGCTGGCCGGAAGACGACGGCAAAGAAGAGCGCGGGCGCGCGCAAGAGCGCGGGCGCGCGCAAGAGCGCGGCGAAGAAGGGCGCCTCCCGCACCGGCGCCAAGCGTGGCGGCGCGGCCGCCAAGAAGCGCTCGGCGAGCACCAAGCGCGGCGCCAAGAAGACCGCGCGTCGCGGTCGGCGCTGATCGTCCCCGTACCACCCGAGCGGTGGGCAAAACCGGCGAGGCACGCAGTAGCGTGCCTCGCCGGTTTGCGTTCCCGTCGACGCCCTGTCGTCCACGCGTTATTCTTTGCGCATGGTCGACTCACCCGTTCCTCTGCTGCGCGCCCATGCGCGACATGCGCCGTGGAATGCGCGCGGCATCGCTGCCCACGCCACCGCGCTCGTCGACGCGGCGGCCATGCGTCCCACCAATGCCGCTGCCCGTGCCGCGCTCAGCGCGCGCGCCGTGCGCTTCTACGTCGCCAACGGTCTCCTCGATCGCCCCGAGGGAACGGGCACGGCCGCGACCTACCACTACCGGCACCTCCTCCAACTGCTCCTCATCAAGATCCGGCAGCGCGAAGGGCTGACGCTCGAGAAGATCAAGCAGGAATTGCAGGAGATGTCCGGCGATGCGATCGAGCGCCGGGTGGCCACGGCGCTCGCTCCCGCTCTCGGTGCCGGCGCGGATACGGTGGTCGAGCAGAACGGACAGGGCGACGGCATCTGGTACCGGGTCCAGGTGGCCAACGGGATCGAGCTGCACGTGCGCGATGACTCGCCCGCATCGCGCGAAGATGCGCTCCTCGCCATGCGCGAAGCCATCCGCGCCGCGCTGGGGCGGGAAGACATCAGAGAGTGAATCAATAGATCAGTGGGTCAGTGAGTCGGAAAAGGTCTGAACGGCGAGAGCAGAAAGCAGAGAGCAGAAGGCAGAGGGCCGTTCCTGCTCTCTGCTTTCTGCTCTCTGTCGTCCCTGACTCACTTACAACAACCGCCCCACCACGCTCGCGCCCCGCTCCAGGAGTCGCTCGCGGATCGGCCGCCGCTCCCATTCGGCGAGCGTCATCTCGCGTGAGCAGGTGAGATCGGCATGGAACAGCGCCTCGAGCGCGGCGCCAACCTCCGCATCGAGCACCATCAAGTTCGACTCATCGTTGAAGACCATGGAGCGGTTGTCGAAGTTCATCGTGCCGACGGTGGACCAGCAACCGTCCACCACGAACGTCTTCGCGTGCATCATCGTCGGCTGGTACTCGTAAATGCGCACGCCGCCCCGCAAGAGCTCACCGTACGAGGCGCGTCCCGCCCACCGGGTGGTCCGGACATCCGTGTACCGTCCAGCCGTGAGCACGCGCACATCCACGCCGCGGCGCGCGGCGGCCACCAGCATCGTGCGGAAATCGTGGTCGGGGACGAAGTAGGAATTCGTGATGTGCAGCGAGGTCCGCGCACCGGCGATCGAGAGCGCGAGGAAGCGCGCGGCGGAGGTGCTGCCGATGGTCGGCGCCGCATGCAGCAGCCCCGCGGTCTGCGACCCGGACGCATGGTCGTCCTGCAGCGGAAAGAATTCGTCCCCGGTGATGAGCGTGCCCGTCGCCTCCACCCAGCCGGCGGCGAACGTGGCCTGTAACGCGAGCACCGATGGTCCGGTGAAGCGCACGTTCGTATCGCGCCATTGATGGGCGTGCCGTCCGTCGCCGAACCACTTGTCATCCAGACCGAACCCGCCCGTGTACCCGATGCGCCCGTCCACGACCACCACGCGAATGTGCGACCGACTCTGTGCCTTGTGCAGCGAGTACCAGTGCACGGGACGGAAGACGGCGATCTCGACGCCGACATCCTTCAGGCTCTGCAGGTACTGGCGCGTCAGCCCGCTCGAGCCGAACGCATCGTGCAGGAAGAGCACGCGCACGCCAGCCTGCGCACGCTCGGCCAGCACCGAACGCAGCAGGTTGGCCATGACGCCGGGATTGCAGTAGTACATCTGTAACGTGATCGAGCGTGTGGCCGCACGGAGATCGTCCCACAGCTTGGGGAACATCTCCTCGCCGTTGGCCAACACCTCGATGCGATGACCCGCGCGGATCGCCGTGCCCGTGAAGAGCTCGACGGAGCGACAAAACAGCGGCTCCGACACCGCGGGCGGGCCGCCGATGTCGCCGATCGCGCGCACACGCTTGATCGGCGTGCCGCGCACGCTGTACAGAACGCCGATGAAGGCGAACACCAGCAGCACGACGCCCACGCACAGGCCGATGAAGATGAGGGCGATCATATTAGTTGCGTGCTCGACGGAACGTCATCCACCGGAGGGATGCCATGCGATTCGAGGGGAAGGTCGTCGTGATCACCGGCGTCGGACATCGCGGACAGGTCGGCGCGGCGCTCGCGCGCGCGTTCGCGGCCGAGGGCGCCTCCATCGTGGCGATCGATCGCACGCCGGCCGAGGTGGAAGCGCGCGCGGCGGAGCTGCGCGATGACGGGCACTCCGCCCTCGCGCTCTCGTGCGATCTCACGGATGCGACGCGCGTCGACGCCGTCGCGCGGACCATTGCATCGAGACACAACGGACGCATCGATGCCCTCATCAATACGGCGGGTGGGTTCGCAATGAGCGGACCAGTGGCGGAGAGCGACCCGGCCACCTGGCAGCGGCAGTTCGCCATCAATCTCACGACCGCCTATCTGACGACCCGCGCCCTCCTCCCCCTGCTCCGCCCTTCGCGCGGTGCGATCGTCTACTTCGCGTCGGCCGCCGCGCTCCCCGGCGCCAGCGTGAAGCGGATGGCCGCCTATGCCGCCGCCAAGAGCGGCGTCGTCACGCTCATGCATGCCGTCGCGCAGGAGGAGCGCGACACGGGAGTCCGCGCCAACGCCGTCGCGCCCACCGCCATTCGCACCGAGGCCAACCTCGCCGCGATGGGCGAGCACGTACGCTACGTCGAGCGCGATGAGATCGCGCGCACCGTGATGTTCCTCTGCTCCGACGCCGCGAGCGCGATAACGGGACAGGTGGTGGAATTGCAGGGAGTGAGTCAGTAACGGCAGAGAGCAGAGAACAGAGAGCAGAAAGCAGGAACCGCTTTCTGCTCTCTGTTCTCTGCTCTCTACTTTCTGCTCTCTGCTCTCTGCCGTTCTAGCTTTTTCTGATCCACTGACCCACTTCTCCTATTGCCGCCACCCGTCGCCCCATCCACCTTTCGAGCATGAGTCTCGCCGCACGCCGCCGCACGGCGACGCGAACGATTCTCCTCGACCGCGCGCTCGAGGCGCTCCCGATCTTTCGCCTCAGCGACTCGGCCGACGAATGCGCGATCGCGTTTCCGCCCGCCGAGGGCGGGCGGTGGCGCGTGCTGCCGAACCCGGGCGACCGACTGCCAGGCACCTTCGACCAGGATGTGTATGTCGAGCTGTGGCGTCGCTACCACGAGGCGGGTGCACCCGCGGATGGAACGATCTCGTTCACCCTGCATGCCTTCCTGCGCTCCATCGGCCGTCGCGTGGATGGACGCACGTACGAGCAGCTCCGCGCGACGCTCGCACGCTTGCAGCACACCACGCTCGAGTCGCAGCACGTCTATTACGATGCGTCGGTCGGCGCGTGCATCGACTCGCGCTTCACGCTGCTGAGCGCTGTCGTGATCGAGCGTCGTCGTCTCACGGATCGCGATCAGCTTCCCCTCTTCCCGGCCCTGGCCGCCTCGGAGCCAGGCGAAGCATCGGTCGTGCTGGCCGCCGCCCCGCGTGCCAACATCGCCTCGGGTTACACCATCGCACTGTCCGCACCGGTGTATCTGGCACTCACCTCGCCGGTCGCGCGGCGGCTGTATCGCTTGCTCGAAGTCGCGCGCGCCGAGGGCAATCTGGCGTGGCGGATCGCGCTCGACGAGCTCGCCGAGCGCCTCCCCCTCACGCAACGGTATCCATCACATTTGCAACGTGTGCTGCAACCCGCACACGAGATGCTCATCGCCACGGGGTTGCTGCGTACCGCCACGGTTCGTCAACAACTGCGGTCCTGGTATGTAGATTATGTCCTTGGATCTCGGGACTCGGCGCTCGGAAACCGGGACTCGGGGCTCGGGATCCGGGATTCGTAACGGCTCGTGGCGAATCGGGCACAGCCGCCAAGGCAGTTCCCGAGCCCCGAATCCCGAGCCCCGAGCCCCGAATCTTGCATGGCGTCCTCGAACGCCACCTACCTCTCACACGGAGACAGTGTCATGGCAACCAAGCTCGAGAAGACCCTGAAGCGCGAGATCGACATCGACGGCCAGGCCTACATGGTCGCGATCTCCCCCGAAGGGATCAAGCTGACCCAGAAGGGGTTCCGCAAAGGGCCGGAGCTCACGTGGAAGCAGATCCTGAACAGTGGTGGGGAGACGGAAGGTGCACCGCAGAGCGCCGGCATGGGTGGGTCCTCGCACGGGATGATGGGTTAACGGGCCAGCGACCCGGGTCCCGCAGCACGCCGGTACGGAACTTCCCCACCGCGGGACGGTATCTACACAGCTTCTCCCTTTCCCTAGAGCCTGGTGGTCTATGCCCCGCCTTCGTAAGCGAGTCCTCGTCGGCAGCCTCGTGCTTCCGCTCCTCATCGGTGGCTTCGTCGTTCAGGAGCGCGCGACGCGCGATGGCGCACGCGTCTTCGATCAGGTGCTCAATCTGGTGTCCGACCGGTTCGTCGACACGGTCGATGCCGGCACGTTGTACGAGAAGGCGGCGCGCGGCGTGGTCGAGCAGCTCAACGATCCGTACTCCGAGCTGTTCTCGCCCAAGCAGATGGAGCGCTTCTCGTCGCAGTCGACGGGCCACTATGGTGGGATCGGCATGCTGATCGAGCCGCAGGAAGACCACATCGTCGTCGTGCGCGTCTTCCCGCACACGCCGGCGGAAGCCGCCGGCATCCTGGCCGGCGATCGCATCATGGCGATCGACAGTCTCTCCACACGCGGCTGGAGCTCGACACAGGTCGCGGACACGCTCGTGGGACCCATCGGCACGCAGGTGACGGTGCGCTTCGAGCGTCCCGGCGTCGCGCAGCCGATCGTCCATCGCTTCACACGCGCGGAAGTGCACGTCCCCGCCGTGCCGTTCTCACTGCTCATCGATCCCAAGATCGGATACATCCCCGTCCAGACGTTCAATGAGACGGCGGCCGACGAGGTGGAGAACGCGGTGGAGCAGCTGCGAAAGCAGGGGGCGAAGGACATCATTCTCGACCTGCGGCAGAACCCGGGCGGCATTCTCGATCAGGCGCTCGGCATGGCCGACTTCTTCCTGCACAACGGCCAGGAGATCGCGAGTGTGCGCGGCCGGGCGCAGCCGCCGCAGACCTTCACCACACACGGCAGCGTGCACGTGACCGATATGCCGCTCGTCGTCCTCGTCGATGGCTTCTCGGCCTCCGCATCGGAGATCGTGACCGGCGCGCTGCAGGACCACGACCGAGCGCTCGTCGTCGGCACCACGACGTTCGGGAAGGGGCTCGTGCAAACCGTCTTCCCGCTCGAGGGAGGATGGGCGCTCAAGCTCACGACGGCGAAGTGGTACACGCCGAGCGGCCGCTCCATTCAGAAGGAGCAGAAGTGGCACCCGTCGGTGACGGCGGACGATCAGCCGTCCGCGCCGATCGAGCCTGAGACGCCGGACTCGACGGAGCAGGATTCGGTGAAGAAGAACCGGCCGGCGTACAAGTCGGACGCGGGCCGCGTCGTCTACGGTGGTGGTGGCATCACGCCCGATGTGATCGTCTCGCAGGACACCATCACGGCCGCGGAGCAGCCGTTCGTCAAGGCGGTCGGCGCCAAGCTCCCGCTCGTGAATTCCGTGATCTCCGACTACGCACTCGAGCTGAAGGGCACGGTGCGCCCCAACTTCACCGTGCAGCCCGCGTGGCGCGATACGATCTACCAGCGTTTGGTGAAGGCGGGCGTTACCGTGGATCGCAAGCAGTACGATGCGGCATCACGGCTCGTGGATCAGATGCTCTCGCAGAAGCTCGCGACGATCGCCTTCGGCGATTCGACCGCCTTCCGCCGCTCGATCCCCGATGACGCGCAGCTCGACCGCGCGATCGAGCTCCTCAAGAAGGGCCAGACGCAGAAGGACCTCTTCGCCCTGGCACAGGCACAGCGGAAGTAGCGCGGGACGCGGGATGCGGGACGCGGCCGAGCGCCTGTTGGCGCTGGCCTGCGGGATGCGAAGCGGCTCGCGGAGAGTAGTACCGATCTCCGCGAGCCGCTT
>DASVCF010000088.1:0-8049 GCA_036381735.1 Gemmatimonadaceae bacterium
CCGGCGCCACGTAGAGTGGTGACCGGCGCGGGGCTCGAATCCGGCCGTATCGCCACAAGCAGTCGGGGGTAACCATGACGCACTCTCATCACGAGCCCGCCGCTGACGAGCATGGTCAGCATGAGCACGCGGGACACGGGCACGCCCATCACGGTCACAGCCATCACGCTCACGGCCCGGTCGCACATGGAGAATCGAGCGATTGGCGCGCGGCGTACACCAGTGCGTACGAGAGCGCCGAGCCGGACGCCGGACGGGAGGTAGTCAGAGTCGATCTCGAAGCGGGCGAGATCGACTGGGAGTTCGAGCCCGGCCGCACGACGAAGGCGTGGGGCTTCAACGGGCGCGTGCCCGGCCCGACGCTGGAGGCACGCGCGGGCGATGTACTCGAGGTACACCTCGCCAACCGCCTCCCGGAGCCGACGGTAATCCACTGGCACGGGCTCCGCGTTCCCGCGGCCATGGATGGCACCGACATGGTGCAGCGTCCCATCGCGCCCGGCGAGAGCTTCACCTATCGCTTCCGCCTTCCGGACGCTGGTACCTTCTGGTACCACTCGCACATGAACGAGACCGTGCAGATCGAGCGTGGACTGTATGGCGCGCTCGTCGTTCACGGCGAGAACGAGCCGGAGATCGACGGCGAGCGCGTGCTCGTCCTCGATGACGTCGCGCTCGACCGGCAGGGCGCGATCGAGCCGCCAGGCTGGTGGATCGAGCATCACGATGGACGACAGGGAGCGACGAGACTCGTGAACGGGCACCAGGAGCCCGCGCTCGAGATGGCCGCTGGACAGGTGGAGCGCTGGCGCATCGTCAACGCGGCGAGCGCGCGCTACGTGCGCCTCTCGATCGGCGGCCGCCCCTTCACGATCCTCGCAACCGATGGAGGACTCATAGACGCGCCGGTGAGGGCGACGGAGGTGCTGCTCGCCCCCGCCGATCGCGTGGAGCTGGCCGTCGGCCCGTTCACCGAGGGCGAGGTGCTGAACGTGGATGCGCTCCGCTACGATCGCCGCACCGTGGCGCGGCAGCGGAACGAGCACTTCGCCACGCTGCGAGTCGGCCCCGCGGCGCCGTCGCGCGCATCGATCCCCGCGAAGCTGCGCGACATCCCGCCGCTGGTGACCGGGCCCGTCACTCCCACCCGTGAAGTGCACCTCGGGATCAAACCGAGCCTGCGGCACGGCGTGGACTTCGTGGTCAACGAGGAGCGGCACCATCACGACCGGCCGGTGAGGGTGGGTGAGCTCCAGGTATGGGACGTCATCAACGACACGCTGATGGACCACCCGTTCCACCTGCACGGCTTCTTCTTTCAGGTGTTGTCCGTGAACGGCGAGGCGCCGGCGTGGCGTTCGTGGGAGGACGTGGTGAACGTGCCGCCGCGCGCGACGGTGCGCATCGCGTGGCTCCCCGATGATCGACCCGGAAGCTGGATGTATCACTGCCACATCCTCGAGCATCATGCGTCGGGGATGATGGGGCACTTCGACGTGGTGTCGTGACCCGGGGCGATGGCGCTCCGCTCATCAACCACAGACATTGCGAGGCACATGAACAAGCTGCGTGCGATCGAGGCGGCGGCCGCCGCCGGCGATCTGAACGGGCTCCGCGCGGCGTTCGACGATGCCGCCGCCTTCCCGAACGTCCGCGATGAGTGCGGCCAGCCGTGCCTGGAATACGCCATCTACTACGGCCCGGTCTCGCTCGTTCGCGAGCTCCTCGAGCTCGGCGCGGATCCGAACTACCCGGTGAACGACGGCTTCCCCTCACTCTTCGCGGCGATCGACCGGGAAGCGCCCGACCGGCCCGACGTGCTCGCCCTGCTCATCGCGGCGGGCGCCGACGTGCGACAGCGCGGCGCCAACGACTACACCGCGCTCCACTACGCTGCCTGCCGTGATGATGCGACCGCTGTGGAGATCCTCCTGCGGCATGGCGCGGACGCGGCCGCGAGGACTCGCATCGACCACTACGCGACACCGCTGGAGGAGGCCGAGCGCTTCGGCCACGCCAGCGGTGCCGCGGCGTTGCGTCGCTGGCTGGCGGCACCGCCGTCGTCGGGCCGGTAGGTGCCGCCCGAGGGCGCTCACCCCCGCTGCCGCGCGTAGTGCAGCCCCACCACGCCGCTCGGATACGGCGTCGCCGACATCAAGCTGAACGTCGCGTGCACGCCCTCCGGCAGCAGGCGCTTGCCGCCGCCGAGCGTCAGCGGGTACAGCAGCAGATGCAACTCGTCCACCAGATCGTGCGCGAGGAGCTCGTGGACGAGCTGACTGCTGCCGTCCGTCAGGATGTTCTTCCCGGGCAGGGCCTTCAGCGCGCGCACGGACTCGATCACGTCGTCGCGGATGATCGTGGTGTTCCGCCACAGCGGCTCCTTCAGCGTGCGCGACACGACGTACTTCTTCGGCGCGTTCATCATGTCGCCGAACGGATCGCCCGCGGGCATGGGCTCGAAGGCCTGCGCGTGGGTCACGTACGTGCGACGTCCGAGCAGAAACGCGTCGGTGTCCTTCATCAGCGCGGCGAAGCTCTGCCCGATGTCGTCGTGCCAGTAGGGCCACGTCCACCCGCCGTGCTCGAACCCGCCATCCCGATCCTCGTCCTTGCCGCCCGGTGCCTGCATCACGCCATCGAGCGAGACGAATTCGGACACAATCAGCTTTCGCATACGATCCTCTACGGTCATGGGTGTTCATCGGTGGGCCGCATCCCCCGCGGCCGCAGACGGGGATGTCCCGTCGAGCCTTCACTTACTCGTCGAACGAATGTGGCACAATTCGACATGGTCGGGCGAGACCAACAGGGACCTTTTCGCCCGGATTCGCCGTTCGACTCGTACGTCGGATCTCGACGGACACCCTCGGCTGCTCGGAGAAGCGCATGAATGTGACGGAAGCCAACAAGTCGTTCGTGGCGGAGATGTTGGGCGAGAAGAAGCGCCCGGAGGACTTTCCCGACCGCGTCGATCCCAACCTCGTGATGCACGAGCCCGCCTCGCTCCCGTTCGGAGGAACGTACCGCGGACTGGCGGACTTCCAGCGCTTCTATCCCGAGGTGCGCCGCTTCTATGACTTCGAGACCTTCCAGCTCCTCGGCGTCTACGCCGATGGCGATACCGTCTTCGCGACCGCGCGCGTCCGGATCGCCGGCTCGTCGTCGTTGATGTTCATCGCCGAACAGTTCACGTTCGTGGGAACGACGTTGACCGAAGTTCGCGTACACGTGTGCGATGCGCCACTCGTGAGCCATCCCTGAACCGCCGAGGGACTCCTCCATGCTGAAGATCGCGCCGCTCGCCCTGGCCTCCCTCCTGTCGGTATCCGCCGTCCCGGCGCAAACCGTCCATCCCGATTCGTTGCTCGACCATCTGATCGGGCACTGGGTGCTGCGGGGCCCGATGGCGGGGTCGCAGGTGGTGCACGACGTGACCTTCCGGTGGGTGCTGAACTCGGAGTACGTCGAGATGCACGAGGTGTCGCGCGAGCGGACGGCGGCCGGCGCGCCCGCGTACGAAGCGATCGTCTACCTCGGGCGCGACCCGCGCACGCACGAGTACGCGGCGCTGTGGCTCGACAACACGGCGTACGGAGCGTTCGCTCCAGCCGGAGTGGGCCACGCGGCCGCGGCCGGCGATTCGATCCCCTTCGTCTTCGTCGATTCGCCGACGAGCCGGTTCCACAACACGTTCGTGTACGATCGGCGGTCGGACAGCTGGGCGTGGCACATGGACAACGACTCGGCCGGTGTGCGGCGGCCGTTCGCGCGGGTGACACTCACGCGCGAGCAATGACGCATCGGTGATGAAGCAGGCCCATCGCGCTGCACGAGGAGCTGCATCGCCTCGCGGGACGCGCGGCGCCAGCGCGGCGCCGCGCGCGCTCCGCGCCGAGTGAGAACTCCCGCCCCTACCCGATCGGCGTCGCCCGGTTGTACACCGTGGCCGGTACCACCGCGCAGGTGAACGTGAACAGCGGGATCGTGGTCACATCGCCGCTCGCGATCGCCGCGTCCAGCTGCGCCTCGGTGGTGATGTGCGTGTTCGCCGCGGCCTTGCTCGTGAACAGCACTTCGATCACCTGCCACGCGACGTTGAAGTCGCCGCCGCTGCCCGGCGGGGCGATGAGATGATCGTGCCCGGGCACGAGCGTCGAATCGGTGCCGTAGACGCTGGGCTCCGTCCTCGTGGCCACCCCCGCGACCAGGCCATCGTGATCCGGGCAGTTGCCGGGGACGCCCTCGCAGTTCAACGTCCCCACGTCCGAGCCCGGGGGATACTCGATGAGGTACAGCGGAGCGACCGCGTGGCTGTTCGCCTTGGTCGGCAACGGCGCATGGCTGGGCGTCAGCAGGTAGACGATGTTCCCCGTCACGTCGTCGTACGATGGCTCGATCACCGTCTGGCCCAGTAGCCGTTCACCACTCGGCAGATCGCTGGACACGTTCGAGTGGACGCCGGATCGCGCGAGTGCGGGCGTGAGGCTCGGATTCGTCTGCGGGCTCGTGGGTGCATCCGGGGCGCAGGCGGCGAGCAGGGCGAGTGCGACGGCCGGGACCCGTCTCTCAACACTTCGCCCTGCTCGCGCGATATAGTAAGGAGGCGAAACCCTCGCTCCACGCGGACCCCCGACCATCCCCGCTCCGGCGGTCGGCTGTCCATCGTCATCTGTCCATCACCACCCTTCCTGCCACCAATCGACACAAGGAGAGCTCCGTCATGCGCATGCGACCGTTGGTGCTCGGCACCGTCGCTTCGTTCCTCGCCGTAGGGTCCGCCGTCGCGCAGCGACCAGCCGCGCCCGGAGGCCGCCAGGCGTCTGGTGCGCCGGGTGCGCCCGCGGATACCGAGGGCGTGCCGGCGGTCGAGAAGGTCTCGACCACGCAGCACACGATCACGATCGACGGCAAGACGATCCCCTACACGGCGAACGCCGGCACCATGGTGCTGCGCGATGACACGGGGAAGCCGAAGGCCACCGTCTTCTACATCTCCTACACGCGCAACGACCAGGACTCCGCCAACCGCCCCGTCACCTTCTTCTTCAACGGCGGTCCCGGCTCGGCGTCCATCTGGCTCGACATGGGGATCATGGCTCCGCGTCACCCGAACATGGGCCCCGGCGGCCAGCAGCCCGCGCCCCCGTACGACCTCGTGGACAACCCCAACTCGCCGCTCGATGTCACCGACCTCGTGCAGGTCGATGCGATGATGACCGGCTACTCGCGCCCCGCGCCGGGCGTGAAGGCGTCGGAGTTCACGGGCGACCGGAACGACATCAAGATGTTCGGCGAGTTCATCCGCAACTACCTCGACAAGTATCACCGCTGGTCGTCGCCCAAGTATCTCTTCGGTGAGAGCTACGGCACCTTCCGCTCGGCGGGGCTCGCGAGCGAGCTGCAGGAAGACGAGGGGATCGAGCTCAACGGCATCATGCTCCTCGGCACCGTGCTCGACTTCCAGTACATCGCGCCGTCGCCCACGAACGACATCGCCTACGCGGCGTTCCTGCCGACGTACACGGCCACCGCGTGGTATCACAAGAAGCTCCCGGCCGACCTGCAGAAGCTGACGCTCGAGCAGGTGGTGCAGCAGTCGCGCGACTACGCGTTCGGCGACTACCTCACCACGCTGGCCAAGGGGAACACGCTGACAGAGGCCGAGAAGACGGCGGCCGCGCAGAAGCTCGCGTCACTCACCGGCGTGTCGCCACAGTTCGTCCTGCAGACGAACCTGCGCATCGACGCGGGCACCTACCGCACCGAGCTGCTGCGCGACCAGCGCGAGATGGTGGGGCGCTACGACAGCCGCCTGATCGGGATCAACGGCAACGCCGCGAGTCAGCGCCAGGACTACGATCCGTCGGACGTCGCGCCGTCGGGTGCATTCATGTCGGCCTTCATGCGGTACCTGCACAACGATCTCAAGTACACGAGCGACCTGCAGTACTACATGGGCGGCCACACCGGGCGCTGGCAGTACAGCAGCATGGGGTGGGGCGGGTACCCGAGCGAGGTCGAGTCGCTGCGGCTCGCGATGGCCAAGGACCCGTACCTGCACGTGATGGTCGGTGCCGGCTACTACGACATGGCGACGCCCTTCGCCAACGCCGAGTACACGTTCAACCACCTGGGCTTCGATCAGACCTACAAGGATCGCGTCCAGTTCCACTACTATGAGAGCGGCCACATGGCCTACCTCAACCAGGCCTCGGCGAAGCAGCTGAAGGCGGACATCGCGAAGTTCATCGGCTCGACAGAGCATCTGAAGACGACGACAGCGAACTGACCGCCGCACGTCGCGGTGCACGCCGTCCGCGGGGGGACGCATCATGCGTCGCCTCCGCGGGCGGCGTGTGCTATACTCCCTCCACCCACCGCCGAGCCTCTCGATGCCGCGACGCCACACACACCGCTTCACGACCAACCCCCTCCTGCTCGCAGTCGCGCTCGTGATGAGCGGCGCGACGGCGCGGGCGCAGAACGCGCGCGTGCCGCAGAGCGCCAGCACGAGTGCGAGCCCGTCATCGAGCACGAAGGCCCTGCTCCTCGATCCCTCGAACCCCGAGTGGCGCCGGCCCTCGCCGCCCGAGTGGTACGCGCGCTTCGAGACGACGAAGGGCGACTTCGTGGTGCGGTGCGTCCGCGCGCACGGGCCGAACGGGTCCGACCGCTTCTACAATCTCATCCGGCTCGGCTACTACAATGACGTGCGCTTTCACCGCGTGGACCCGCACTACATCGTGCAGTGGGGGTTGAACGGCGACCCCGCGGTGAACGCGGCGTGGCTGCACGCGGCGTTTCCGGATGATCCGAAGTACGGCAGCAACGTGCGCGGCTCGCTCGCGTTCGCGCGCGACACCGTGCCCGGCACATCCAACACGCAGGTCTACATCAACCTGCGCGACAACACGCGCAACGACAGCAACCCGTTCGCGGTGTTCGGGCAGGTGATCAGCGGGATGGATGTGCTGGACAGTCTCTACTCGGGGTACGGCGAGCGCTCGGGGAGCGGCGTGCGACAGCGCCGGCAGGGCGAGATCATCGCCGGGGGGAACGCGTACCTCGATCGCGAGTTTCCGAAGCTGGATCATCTGATCCGGGCGGAGATCATCGAGAAGCCTGAGGGGGAGTGAGCTGGCCAGCGGCGACGCGCGCCTGTCATCCCGAGCGCGAGCGAGGGATCTCCGCGCGGGCGAGTACGAAGTCACCACAGAGACACAGAGAGCACAGAGAAAAGCACTCGGTTGTTCTCCGTATCTCTGTGGTGAATTGCTGTTCTGCCGCATGGATCGAGATTCCTCGCTGCGCTCGGAATGACAGTGACACCACCACATGGAGAGTCCCACATGAGCGAGTCGCTCCACGATCGAATCGTCGGCGCGATCGGCGATCATTACGCGCTCGAAGATGAGATCGGGCGCGGCGGGATGTCGGTGGTGTATCGCGCGCGCGACCTTCGACTCAATCGACCTGTCGCGATCAAGGTGCTGCCGCCCGAGCTCGCGCACGACCCCGCGGTCCGCGCGCGGTTCACGCGCGAGGCGCAGACCGCGGCGCAGCTCGCGCATGCGCACATCGTGCCGATCTACGACGTGGGCGAGCGCGACGGGATCGCGTATCTGGTGATGGCGTACGTGAGCGGCGGGAGCCTCGCGACGCTGCTCGCGCACGAGCCGCGTCAGTCCATCGACGAAGTGCGGCGGTTCATCAGCGAGATCGCCGACGCGCTCGGCTACGCGCACACGTGCGGCGTCATCCATCGCGACATCAAGCCGGACAACATCCTGCTCGATGGCGAGACGGGGCGCGCGATGGTGACGGACTTCGGCATCGCGCGCGCCATCGAGGCGGGGGCGCGGCTCACCGTCACCGGGATCGCGGTCGGCACGCCGGCGTACATGTCGCCCGAGCAGGCCGCGGGGGAGCGCGAGATCGATGGCCGCTCGGACATCTACTCGCTCGGTGTGCTCGCGTACCAGATGCTGACGGGCCGCCTGCCGTTCACGGCGAGCAACTCGATGGCGATGATGGTGAAGCACATGA
>DASVCF010000089.1:0-63904 GCA_036381735.1 Gemmatimonadaceae bacterium
AGCTCCCTCACTTGCTTCCTGCCCCAGGATGTGACACAATGCCGGCGCGCCGCGTCCTCCATTGTGGTGCACATCCGCTGGAATCCCCCCTCGCATCCCGACTCACCCTAGCGACGCTATGCCCATACCCGCTCCGCGGCCCAAGGCATCGTTCACCGATGAGATGGGCGTTGTCTGGATAGCGCGTACCGTGGTCCGCCGGCACGTCGTCCTCGGCATCGACCGCGAGAAGCGCGCGGTGTCGCACGACACGTGGCTCGTGTTCGAGTCGCGCGCCGGGAGGAAGCGGCTGACCACCTTCCCCGCGAACTGGGAGTCGCTGAGTCCGGGCGAGCTCATGATCCTCGCCGAGAAGGCGGTGCCGTGGCGGGCGAAGTAGGGCGCTGACGCGAGCTCGCATCGGCGCGTCGCTCGTACGTGGCGCGTCTCCCTTCAGTTCGACAGTGTGCGAAGCGCGTCCGTCAGCGCGCGCTCGAGCGAGTCGAGGTCGGCCGTCGAATCGGCGGGCATGAGCGCGCGCACCCGTTCGAGCGCGACGCGGCCCGCCGGAGAGAGCCCCGAGATGGACGGCGCCTTGGTCGCCTCGGCCACACTCTCGGAGCGCGCGAGGAAGTTCCGGTCGCCGCGGAGCGCCGCGACGCGCGCCGCTTCCAGCCAGTTGCCCAACGCGATGAATGTGGGGCGAAAGTAGAGCGTCTGTCGTCGCGCCAGCGTGATGACGCCCTGGTCGATGGTCGCCACGCGCTGCCCCTCGCTCTCGGTGTAGCGAAAGAGATACGCCGTATATGCGCCCTGCGGGACGTGGTCGAGGTTCGACGCAAGCTCGCCCGCGAACGTGGCCGCGAGCGCCGCGTTCGCCTGCACGACGGCGATCGACCAGGGATCCTGATCGTAGTACGCCGCGATGCCGTGTACGTTGCGCGCCCGTGCGGCGATCTCCAGGTCGATCAGCCGCGCCCCGATGCGAACGGCGCGCGCATTCCGGGAGATCGATGCGGTGCTCGAATCCGACGCGGTCCACGCCGGGGCGAGCTCGACGGGAAGCCCCGCACCGTCTGGATCGAAGAGCAGCGTCGCGTAGTCTCCGATCGGCACGGCACCGCTCATGTCGATGGGACGCTGTACGTACGTCACGCTGGCAACAGCGAGCAGCACGGCCGCGATGGAGATGAGCATGCTGAGCCACCATTCGCCGAGCCACGCGCGCATCCATGCGGCGAGTGCGCGTGACATCGAGTCATCACGCATCATCGCGCCGCGGCGAGGGGCGATCATCGAATCGACCACGGTGTCACCTCCAGTGCACGAGTTGTCATGCCGCACCACGTGTGCGCCACGCCCGGTCGCCCGGCATGGCGCGGGTCCGAGCTGCTACTCGTCGCGCAGCGCCACCGCCGGATCGATGCGTGCCGCGCGCCGGGCGGGGAGTACGACGGCGATGAGGGTGACGCCCAGCACCAGTGCCGTCGCCGTGCCGAGCAGGACGGGGCTCGTTCCGCTCACGCCGACGAGGAGCGCCGCGAGCACTCGGCCGATCCACACGGCGAGCACGATGCCGATGATCACGCCCGCAGTGGTGAGGCGGAGCCCGTCGAGCAGCACCATCCGCAGGAGATCGCCGGCGCGGGCGCCGAGTGCGGCGCGGATCCCCATCTCGCGTGTGCGGCGCGCGATGGCATAGGAGAAGACGCCGTAGAGTCCGATGGCGGCGAGAACGAGCGCGACCGAGCCGAAGAGCGTGAACATCGAGGCGCCGAGCTGCCACGGGCGGAGCTGGGGCTCGAGGTAGTCGGACATCGGCTTCACGTCCACGAAGGGGAGGCCGGCGGCAACGCTCTGCATGGCATGGCGCACCGAAGCGACGAGAGCGGCCGGGTCGCCCGCGGCGCGCACGATGAGCTTGGTGGGTCCTTCCACGGTGCGCTGCGCGAGCGGAGCGTACACCTGCAGGTCGGGCTCATCGCGGATGCTCGTCGTCTTGGTGTTCGAGACGATGCCGACGATGCGGCGGCAGGGTGGCGGGGCGCGCCTCGGTCCCATCTCGGCGATCGTGAGGCATTGCCCGATCGCGTTGCCACCGGGCCAGAAGCGATTCGCCATCTTCTCGTTGATGACCGCCACAGGCTCCGCGTCGGCGCCGTCCGCGTCGGTGAACGCGCGGCCGCTGCGGAGCGCCGTGCCCATGGTCGTGAAGAACGATGGAGAGATGACGTTCAGCCCGGGACCGATGGGACTGCGCGACGCCTTCCGAATGGCGGCCGGATCGACACCCGGAATGGAGACCATGCCGATCGACAACGAATCGATGAACGGCATCTGCCAGGCGAGACTCGCGCTTTCCACGCCAGGCAGGGTACGCACGCGCTCGAGCATGCGCTCGTACATCGCGCGCGACTCGGTCGCCGAGTAGCCGACCTGTGAGAGATCGATGTGGCCCACGAGGAGCCGGTTCGGTGTGAAGCCGAGCTGGATGTCGCGCACATTCCGCCAGCTGGTGACGAAGAGCGCGGCGCCCGCGACGAGCGCCGTGGCGAGCGCGACCTGACCGACGAGCAGCGCCGCGCGCACGTGCGGCCGGCGCAAGCGCCCCTCGCGCGGTGCACCCACCACGGTACCGGCGATGTCACGTCGCCACGTGTGTACGGCCGGAACGAGACCGCACACGAAACCGGTCGCGATCGTCACGAACGCGGAGATGACGAGGATACGCGCGTCGAACACACCGTACGGTGCACCGAGCTGCGGGAGCAGGAAGATGCGGATGATGCTCCCGCCCCATTCGCGTAAGCAGATACCGAGCGCGCCACCCGCGAGCGCGAGGATCAACCCTTCGATGAGAAAGAGTTGCGCGAGCTGTCCCCGCGTCGCACCGAGCGCGAGGCGAATGGCGACTTCGCGGCGGCGATCCGCGGCGCGCACGAGCAGGAGGCCGGCCACATTCGCGCACGCGATCAGGAGCACGATCGCCGCGACGTCGGTGAGCCAGAGCGCGACGGAGACGCCCGTTGTTCGCTCGCCATGCAGGCCAGGGATGATCGGCGTGAGGACCGCCACGGTGCGCGTGTTGCCGAAGCGATAGCCGTAGCGCGCGACGTAGATGGCTTGCAGCACGGAGGCCGCTTGCGCTGCCGTGAGCGACGGCGACGCGTCCGGCGCCAGCCGGCCGATGACCTGCGCGAAGCCGTCCATCTGCTCGAACGCCTGGCGGTTGCCGCCGAACTCCTCCTGCTGTGCGGCACCGATGGGAAGCCAGACATCCATCGGTTTGAGTAGCTCCACGCCGCTGAATCCGCGGGGGGCCACGCCAGCCACGGTGTACGTGCCCTTCCCAACTGTGATCGTGCGTCCGATGATGTCCGCCTCACCGCCGAATTGCGACTGCCATAAGGCGTACGAAATCACCGCCGGCGGTGGGCCGCTCGATGCGACGCCCACGCCGTCGTCGGTGATGACATGCCCGAGCAGCGGGCGCACGCCAAGCAGAGGGAAGAAGGTGCCCGACACGAACGCCGCGGTGACGGGTCGCGCAGCAGCATCACGTCCGAGGGAGAGGTGGCTCGTGTGATAGGCGCCCACGGACTCGAACGTGCGCACGCTGTCGCGCAGCTCCACGTAATCGGCGTACCCCACGCCCGAGCTCACCATGTTCTTCGGCTGGCGGGTGCCGGTGGCGCCTGGAAAGACGAAATCGAACCGCAGCTGCACGATCTCGCCCGCATGACGCACGTGTAGTGGCGCTCTGAACAGCAGCATGTCCACCACCTCGACCATCGTCGTGATCGCACCGATCCCGACGCCGAGACAGAGAATCGCGATTGCCGCGAAGCCCGGCGCGCGGCGGAGCGTGCGGAACGCGAATCGAACGTGCGTAGCGAGGGCGCGCATCGGGCCTCGAGGTGAAGGGGATGCTGCCTATTGTACCCGTGAGGGTCTCGCTGTCAACGCGGCACAATCGTGCGCGCGGATGCTCGACATAGTGCACACGGGTGCTTCGCCCGAGCGCTATCGCGGAATCACCAGCTCGATCCACGCGCCGAAGAGCGGATCCTCCAGGCGAAGCCGCCCGGTGCCGAGCGTCTGCTCCTCGCGGATGATCTCCTTCGCTTCGAGTGCTCGACGTGCTGTCTGCATCGTGGGAACGGGAAGGTTGTAGCGGCGCGCGACGGCGGTCGACGTCAACCCTTCGTTCGGCTCTCGAAGCAGAGCGAGCAGCACTTTCTGCTGCGGCGCGGTGAGCGTCGACCAGAGCCGCGTGTACAGCGGGTCGTAGCGGAGTGCCACCGTGTCGCGCACGTGCTTCACCAGAGCCGGTGTCACGGTCCGCGGCCGGCCGCGGGCCGATGCCGCATCGGCGCGGCACGTCTCCCACACGGCGTGCGCGAGCAGTTGGACGTTGTACGGTACTTCTTCCGCTGCATCGAGGATCGCGTCCACCGCACCCGACTCGACCGGAATCCGCGCGGCCGCGAAGCCGCGTTGGAGAAAGTCCGCGAAAGGACCGCGGGGCACGGGTCCGACGAAGCGAACCGTGCCCAGCTTGTAGAACGGCCGGTTGGGCTCACCGGTCATGTCGGCGAGCAATCGCGTCTTGGAGCCGGCAAAGACGTACCCTACGTGGCGGTGGCGCTGAATGGCCGCGCGGATCTGTCCCTCGGCGTCGGCACCGCCCGCCTCGACCACCTTCTGAAACTCGTCGATCACCACGGAGACGGGTGCCCGGGCCTTGCCAGCGGCCCGCTCCACGCCGTCCAACACATCGGCGAGGAGCGGAACGCCGCCACCGCCCGCGTGCGCAATGCCGATGGATACGGTCCAACGTCCGCTGGCGGGGTCGAAGCTCGCCTGCGGTTGCACGCTCGCGAAGAATTCCTTGATCGCTGTGCCTGCTTTCTCCACCGACCCGGTCAGACGAGTGGCCGTGTCCGCCAGAAGACGCGCGGCGAGTTGATCGAGGGTGGGGAATGCTTCGGCGTCGTAGCGGAGCACGACGGCGCCCTGCCGCTCCGCCGCATCGGTTGCCGCGCGGAGGATCGACGTCTTGCCGTAGCGTCTGGGCCCGATGAGGAAGAGCTTGCCACCGCGGAGCATCGCAGCGGAGGTGACCGAGAGCTCCTCCTCGCGATCCACCAATTCGTCGGGTGATAGCTCTCGGCCGAACTCGAAGGGGTTGAGCATGGTCTGGAGGGGGCGTGGTTGGCTATGTAGTCAGAGATTATGTAAAATTCCATAATCTCTTGAGCCGTAAACTAGACGCCGGGTCTGTGTCCGGGCAACCCCCTCCAATCCGACCCTTCCTGCGGCCGTCCCACGTCCCCTAGTGCTTCCCCTCCGCCTCCACGTTCGAGCGGATGGTCGTCTCGAACAACTTGAAGATCCGGCTGTACTCGTCCGTCCACGACGACGGCCGCACGAAGCCGTGGCTCTCCACCGGGTACACGGCCAGCTCCCAGTTCTTCTTGCCGAGCTCGATGAGTCGCTGCGTGAGCCGCACGATGTCCTGGAAGTGGACGTTCGTATCGACCATCCCGTGCGCCATGAGGAGCGGGTCTTCCAGTCCCTGCGCGAAGTAGATGGGTGACGACTGCCGGAAGGCGATCGAGTCGTCCTGCGGCAGGTTCAGGATGCGCGCCGTGTAGCCGTTGTTGTAATCGGCCCAGTCCGTCACCGATCGCAGCGCCGCGCCGGCACCGAAGTGCTTGGGCTCCGTGAACAGCGCCATGAGCGTCATGAAGCCGCCGTAGCTCCCGCCGTAGATCCCGACGCGCTCCTCCGGGATGCCGAACTCCTTCTGCAGGTAGCGCGAGCCATCCACTTCGTCCTGCAGATCGCGTCCACCCATATGCCGATAGATGGCCGTGCGCCAGTCGCGCCCGTATCCCGCCGAGCCGCGGTAGTCGATGTCGAGCACCACGTAGCCCTTGGAGGCGAGGAACTGGTTGAACATGTACTCGCGCGGATAGGGCGACCAGTAATCGACGACGTTGTGCAGGTAGCCCGCGCCGTGCACGAAGATCACGGCGGCACCGTTCGGCTTGGCGTGCATGTCCGCGGGGCGGTAGATGTGTGCGGGCACCTGCACCCCATCGGATGCGGGGATCATCACGATCTCCGGCGCGATCCACGGGAAGCTGAGCCACGCCTGCGTGGGCGACGTCGTGAGCTGCGACATCTCCGCGCCGGGCGCGTTGCGCATCACGAAGAGCTCCGGCGGCCGGTTCGAGTACGAGTAGACATCGGCCAGCAGCGCGCCGTTCGGTGAGACGGTGACGGTGTGGCCGCCTTTACGCGTCGTGATCTGCGTGCGCGAACCGCCGCTCACCGGCATGCGGTAGAACTGCTGCTCGAAGGGCGACGGCTCGCTCGTGTGCAGATAGAACACCTGCTTGTCCGGCGAGAGTGCAACGTCCAGCACCTCCCACTTCCCGCGCGTGAGCTGCTGCTCGTCCGATCCGTCGGCGGCGCGCGTGTAGAGGTGTGCGTAGCCGTCCTTCTCCGACACGTACCAGAAGCGACGCCCGTTGTCGTACCAGCCGCCGCATCCGAAGCACGGGCCATCCACCCATGCACTGTCGCGCAAGACGTCCACCGTCTTCACCGCGCCCGAGTCGGCACTCACGGTCTGCAGGTAGCGCGTTTTGAAGTCGCGCGTCACGTCGAACACGAGCGCCGTCGTCCCCGCATCGTTCCAGCCGAGGACCTGTGCTTGCGATGGTGATGCGCTGCTGTCGTTCGGGATGAGGTGCAGCCAGCGCACCGTACCCGATGGCAGCTGCATGTACGCGATGCGTCCGCCGTTCTGCGCGTCGCCCACCTTCGTACGCCCCGGCATATCCTCCGTGTAGCCACTCTGGGTGACGTACTGCGGCACTTCGGTCGCGCGCGCGTCCGCCGCGCGGATGCTCGTCACGATCAGCAGCGCCTTCCCATTCGGCGACACGGAGAGCGATCGCACGCGCTCGTCCTTCATGAGGTAGAGCGGGGTGGGCCATAGTGAATCCTCCGCCGCGCGCTCCGCCTTCTCGACGCTGTCGGCGTGGAGCTTGTCGCGGATCACCTGAAACAGCTCGCTCTGCTCGGCCTCGAGCGCGGCGCGCTGCGCCGCGAGCTTGGGCGGTTCCTTGGGCGGGGGACCGGGACGGATGTCGGTGAGCTGTCGTACGAGCCCGCCGGCCAGATCGAGCGAGTAGACGTTGTCGTCCCGCACGAAGAAGATGTGCTTCCCATCGACGTCGAACTGCGGATCGCGCTCGGCGCCGCGCGTCTCGCTCAACCGCTTCGCGGTCGCGCGCTTCGCGTCCACCAGATAGAGGTCGCCGTCGTACGATACCGCGCGCAGCCGGCCATCCGGTGAACGGCTCCCCTCGGCGAGCAGCGGACCTGCCGAGTCCATCTGCGCCTGCGTGATGCGCTCCGGCTTCGCGCCTGGGACCGCGCGCACGCGGAACGGCTTCAGTGGCTCGCGCCAATCGGAGCCCGGCTCCAGCCACCTGAAGTAGATCCACTTGCTGTCCGCGCTCCACTGCACATCGCTCGGCTCGCGTCCGTAGACCTCGGGCCCGCGCATGATGTTGTGGATCGTGAAGTCGAACGATTGGGGCTGCTGGGCAGCGAGCGGGCAGGGGAGGGGAGCCGCGAGCAGCATCGCGGCGGCGAGAATGATCGGTCGCATTGAGATGAGCGTAGGGGGAGGGACGACGGTCCAAAGTTGGAGCGCGGCCCTGTGCACGACAAGAGCGACGAATGACGCGCGGATGACGACAGCTGGTTGATTCTGCATCGTGCCGCTCGATCGCCCGGGTCGTGCACGGCGGTTGGGAACCCTGTCGGGATCTCGAGGCGAGAGCCCGGCCGGCGCGGAATGATGCGGAGCGCCAGAGAATGGTGATGGTGCGGCATCGGGCGGGTGTTACCGTATGCGCGAGTCGAAGGCGGCGTCAGTGTCGTGCGCGCTCCTGAAGCCCCGCCCTTCCCGCATTCGTCTCACCCGCGCGTCACGCCAAGTGTACCGGTCGGCGCCGATGCGCGGTCGGTGATCATGCTGCGCCACGAGCGCAGTACGGGAAGACACTCGCTTCAGGAGGTGCGCCATGATGGACGTGAACGCGTACGGCGTCGTCGCGCTCGAGGAGAACGCGCTGATGGCGATCGACGGAGGGGGCGATGGCTGCAAGGAGTTGGCGTATGCGATCGGGTACGCCATCGGTTGGGTCGTGGGGACGGTCATCGAGGCCGGCAACGAGGTCCAGCCGTGGAACATTCCGTACTGATGCTGCTCCCGCGAAGCTGATGCTGCTCCAGTGAACGAGGGCACGTTCGCCTTCAACCTCGAATGGAGGAATCCATGAACACGCAATTCGCGCTCGACGCCTGCGGGCTCGAGGCACTCGATGATGCCGCGATGATGACGGTGAGTGGTGGCCTGCTCGGCGGCTGGCAGGAGATTCTGTACAAGGCGACAGTCGGACTTGTGGTGTGTCTCGCGACCAACGTCGACTCGATCATCGACGGCGCGGTTGCCGGCTACGAGGCGGCAACCACGTGACAGCGTGGGCAGGCGCCGAGGTTCGGGACAGGAACCGCACCGCGGTCCTGTCCCGAACCTGCCGGCGTTCCGGAAGCTTCCGAAACGCCGGTTCACGGCGCATCTCGGCAATCCACGTTCGAATGTCCAAATAGAGAGTCTCTCACATGAGTGAGCGTGCAGTCGTGCGATCGTGGGCCGGCGTCCTCCTCGGTATCGCCGGCGCCGCCGGGATGTGCCTTCTGTGGTATCTCCCGCCGACGCTGGCGCTCATGTACGGATCTGTGCCGCTGTCGGTACTCGTCACGGTCGCCACTGTTGCATGTCTGCTAGTGCGATATGTCTGCCGAGGTGATCCGCGGCACTCCGCTCGCCGGGTCGCGGAGCTCAGGCTGTATCCTGTCGGGCCCGGCGCACCATGGATTGCGGGCCTCGCGATCGTCGCACCGTTGGCTGACATCGTGCTGCTGCTCGTGCTGCTGCATTGGGGTTACCAATCGGGACAAGCGTCGGAATTCTTTGCTCGGAATCTGGACCGACCCGGTGGATGGCTCGCGATGGGCGCCATTCTGGTGCTGTTGGCTCCCATACTCGAAGAGTTCACGTTTCGGGGATGGATCCTGCACGCGCTCGAGCGACGGGTCCGAGCGCGGTGGGCGATCCTCATAACGGCCGTCCTGTTTGCCCTGGGCCACGGTGATCTCGAACGGGTGCCGCTCCTCACGCTCGACGGTGTACTCCTCGGCGTCATCGTCTATCTCACCGGTTCGATCTGGGCCGGAGTCGCGGTGCACGCGGCGATCAATTCCATGGTCGCGCTGGCCGGCGTCCCACAGATCGCTCGGTTTCTGAATCCGATGCCCCTACTCTCGGGACGGGAGCTCGCCGTCGCCGCCGTACTCCTAGCCATCGCGTTCACCTTCCTTCTCCGCGGTCTCGTGCGTGCCACGCGTGTGCCGGCTCCGTGCGCGCGCTTCACGTACGCGACGAGCTCGGTCGCGACCACGGATCTCCCTCCGTAACCTCCTTGCGTCCCTGGTCCCGACCGTGCTGCGCGGCTACCTTATGCGCAGCCTACCCAGGGATCTTCCGTGAAAACGTCTGCTCTCATGGCGGCAGCGCTCGTCGCGATGGCCGCCTGCGCGCACGCCCCCCAACCGCCTGCCGACAAAGTCGCCCCGCTTCCCGCCACGCCGCTTTCGGCGTTCGCGGCACAGCACGTCGTCGTCACGCCCACGCAGTACCTCCGGCCGGCCGACAGCCTGGGGTGGAGCGCGCGGATCGCCAACCCGGCAGCGTACCTCTCCGACGTCGATGCCGAGCTCGCGTTCGCGTTCGAGCAGCGCGGGCTCAAAGGAATGTGGGTGCTTCCGGATGCCCTGGTCCGATCGGTGAAGTCCAACCCGACGTATGCGTCGGATCCGCACGCGCTCGCGGCGCAATGGCTCCGACCGCCGGTGCGGAGGCTCCCCGATCAGGTGCCGAATCCGCTCGCCGATCAGCTGCGCACGCTCGTCGCACTGAACGACGCGCGCTACGTGCTCATCCCGGTCGAGGTCCGATTCGTGAAGACGGGCGACCAGGGGCGTGCCGTCCTGCACCTCGTCATCATCGATGCCCGGCTCGCCGCCATCGTGTGGATGGGCGACGTGGTGAGCGAGCCCGCCGCAACGTTCTCCCCCGCGCTCGCGGCAAGCGTCGCGTCGCGGACGAGCGACCTTTTCGTGGCACCGTGAGCCCCCGGAGCGCATGCCGACTGCCGTCACGCTGATCCCCGGCGACGGGATCGGACCCGACATCACCATCGCGACCGTACGCGTGCTCGCCGCCGCCGGCGCGGACATCGAGTGGGACCAGCAACGCGCCGGGATGAGCGCCGTGCGCGCGGTCGGCGATCCCATGCCGGAGGCGACGCTCGCCTCCATCGAGCGCACGGGGGTCGCGCTCAAGGGGCCGCTCGAGACGCCGGTCGGCGGCGGGTACCGGTCGGTGAACGTGGCGCTCCGCATGCGCTTCGATTTGTTCGCCAACCTGCGTCCCGCGCGCACGATGGTGCCGGGCGGGCGCTACGAGCATGTGGACATCGTGCTCGTCCGAGAGAACACCGAAGGACTCTACAGCGGGATCGAGCACTACGTGAAGATCGGGAGCGACCCGCACGCCGCGGCGGAGTCCACGGCCGTCGTCACGCGCGCGGGCGCCGAGCGTGTGATCCGTTTCGCCTTCGAGTACGCGGTGCGGCACGGCCGACGGAAGCTCACCCTCGTGCACAAGGCCAACATCCTCAAGCTCTCGCAGGGGCTGTTCCTCGAGACCGGGCGGGCGATCGCGCAGCAGTACGCGGGACGCGTCGAGTTCGAGGAACGGATCGTGGATGCGGCCGCCATGCAGCTCGTCCTCAACCCTCAGGCATTCGACATCATTGTGACCACCAATCTGTTTGGCGACATCCTTTCCGATGAGATCTCGGGGCTCGTGGGCGGGCTGGGGCTCGCGCCGGGCGCGAACATCGGCGAGGAGGCGGCGATCTTCGAGGCGGTGCACGGGACAGCGCCCGACATCGCGGACCAGGGGATCGCCAACCCCAGCGCGCTGATCCTCGCGGCCTGTTTGATGCTCGACCACGTCGGGCACGAAGCGTGCGCCACCCGCATCCGGGAGGCGCTCGAGTCGACGATCCGGGAGGGGAAGACGGTGACGCGCGATCTCGGCGGCTCGGCCAGCACGCACGCCTTCGCCGACGCGATCATCGCGAGGTTGGCGTGACGCTGGTCCTGCACGTGTCCGATCTGCACTTCGGAAAGCCCGCGGTTCCCGAGCAGATCGAAGCCATCGAGGCAATGATTCAGGAGGGGCACTTCGACGTGGTGGCGATCTCTGGCGATCTCTCGCAGCGGGCGCGAGCGGGCGAGTTCCTGCGGGCGCGCGCGTTCATTCGCGACGCGCAGCGGGTGAGCAAGACGATCGTCGTCCCCGGCAACCACGACGTGAAGTGGTGGCGCTCGCCCCTCGGCCTGGGGCAGACCCGGGTGCTGTACGAGAACTACCAGACGTACATCTCGGCCGACCTCGAGCCCGTACTGCATGTGCCGGGCGCGACGTTCGTCGGCCTCAATACGGCGCACGGCGTCAAGGTCCATACCCTGACGTGGAACGTACGCGACATCGGGGTCGTCGGCGACCTCCGGCGCGGCCAGATCGAGCGCGCGCGCCAGGCGTTCGACCACTCGCCGCCGAGCGATGCCCGCGTCATCGTCATGCACCACAATCCGATGAAGGGCCAGCTGTCGCAGCGGCACGGTCTGGTGAACACGAATCGTGTGCTCGGTGCGTTCGCCGAGCTGGGCGTGGACCTCGTGCTGTGCGGACACGATCACCAGGAGGCCATTCACTACGTGGAGCACACGAAGAAGGGCACGGTGATCTCCACGGCGGGGACGGTCTCCAACCGTTCACGCGGCGGGCGCCCCTCGAGCATCAACATCATCACCATCTCCGGCTCCACGATCGAGGTGGCGACGCGCATCTGGTCGCGCGACCATGGCACCTTCATCGAGGGGCCGGTACGGAGCTTCGATCGATGAAACGTCGGCGGGCGGGTCGCGCGCGTACGGATCCCTTTCAGCTGAACTTCGGCCTGGACAACGCGCCGAGGAACGGCGAGGCGTTGCTCGAGCGGTTGCGCGAGCTGGGGCTCAGTACACGGATCACGACCTGCCGCCTGACCGAGAACCGCGCCGTGATGGTGAGCTACAGTGGACGCACGCTGCGCGTGCACCGTGCGTACCTCGATGCCCCCGCCGAGGTGCTGCACGCGATCGTGCGCTTCGTGAGCGGGCGATCGCGCGCCGAGCGGACGGCGGCGCAGCGGCGCATCTTGAGCTATCCGGTACGCGTGCCGGCGCGGCAGCCGGTTCGCCGCACGGAGCGGGCGAGTCCGGAGGACGAAGCGCTCGTGCGCGAGCTGATCGCGTGGCATCGCGAGTACAATCACCGCTACTTCGGGTCGCGTCTCAAGCCGATCACGATCCGTATCTCCGCCCGCATGCGCACGCGACTCGGCCAGTATACCGCCGTCAGTCCGAGTGGTGAGCCCGCCGAGATCGCGATCAGCCGCGCGCACGTGCATCGACACGGCTGGAGCGAAGCGCTCCACACGCTCCTCCACGAGATGGTGCATCAGTGGCAGGCCGAGCACGGCCATGAGATCGACCATGGTCCCACGTTCCGGGCGAAGGCGATCGAGATCGGCATCGCCCCGCACGCCCGCCGCGAGGTCCGCGCTCCGACGCGCTCGAGGCGCATCGTGAACCCGCACGAGCTGTTGCTCAGGGCGGCGAGACAGGGGTGAGAACGACAGTGAGTCAGTGAGCCAGTGAGTCAGTGGGTCAGGAACGGCCCGGCAGGCTGTCGTACCGAGGGCTGTCATCCCGAGCGTCAGCGAGGGATCCTGCTGGCAGAACGAGATCCCTCGCTTCGCTCGGGATGACAATGCGGCGCTCGGGATGACAGACTCGCCCTTCGCGCCTTTTCTGACCCACTGGCCCACTGATCCACTGACTCACTGCTTCCCTCCCACCCGCCCATTCACGTACCTTTCTTCCATGACTCACGACTTCCTCAGCATCGACAGCGTGCTCTCCGAGGAGGAGCGCGCGGTTCGCGATAGCGTGCGCCAGTTCGTCGACGAGCGCGTGCTCCCCGTCATCGGCGACTGCTACGTCGACGGGCACTTTCCGAAGCAGCTGATCCCGGAGATGGCCGAGCTCGGACTGTTCGGTGCGAATCTGCCGGAGGAGTACGGGTGCGCGGGGCTGAACAACGTCGCGTACGGGCTCATCATGCAGGAGCTCGAGCGTGGTGATTCCGGCATCCGCTCGTTCGCGTCGGTGCAGGGCGCGCTCGTCATGTATCCGATCTTCGCGTTCGGGAGCGACGAGCAGAAGAAGTGCTACCTCCCGAAGATGGCCTCGGGTGAGATCGTCGGGTGCTTCGGGCTCACGGAACCGGACTACGGCTCGAACCCGGCCGGGATGATCACCATGGCGCGCCAGGAGAAGGACGGCAGCTGGGTGCTCAACGGCGGCAAGATGTGGATCACCAACGGCTCCACGGCGCAGGTGGCCGTCGTGTGGGCGAAGACGAACGGCGACAAGGATCCGAAGTCGATTCGCGGTTTCCTCGTCCCCACCGATGCCCCGGGCTTCACGGCGCGAGACCAGAAGGGGAAGCTCTCGCTCCGGGCCTCGGACACGAGCGAGCTCGTGCTGCAGGATGTGCGCGTGGGCGCCGACGCGATCCTCCCGAAGTCGAACGGGCTCAAGAGCCCGCTCATGTGCCTCACGCAGGCGCGCTACGGGATCGCGTGGGGCGCGGTGGGCGCGGCGATCGCATGCTACGAGGAAGCGGTCTCCTACGCGAAGAACCGTGTGATGTTCGGGAAGCCGATCGGCGGCTTCCAGCTCCAGCAGGAGCGGCTGGCCAACATGCTCACCGAGATCGTGAAGGCGCAGCTCCTGTCGCTCCACCTCGGTCGCCTCAAGGATGCGGGCACGCTCACGCCGCAGCAGGTATCGCTCGCCAAGCGGAACAACGTGAGCATCGCCACCAACATCGCGCGCGAGGCGCGCCGGCTCCTCGGCGCGAACGGGATTCTGGCCGAGTACGCGTCCATGCGCCACATGGAAAACCTGGAGAGCGTGTATACGTACGAAGGGACGCACGACGTGCACACGCTCGTGCTCGGCCAGGCGATCACGGGGCTGAACGCGTTCGAGTGACAGCGGACGCGGGCCCCAACGCCGCTCGCGTCCACCATCCGTTCGCATGACTCAGCTGCTTGCCACGCCCGCCTCGTACTGGCGGTCGAGCCGGTCGCATCGCTACAGCCTGCTGTTCGCGCTGCCGCTGCTCCTCACGTACGAGGCGCTCGTCGTGCTCCTCTCGCACGGTCCCAATGCCGGGATCCGCAACGGGGCCGACGTCATCCTGCAGGACTTCTTCTACACGATCGCCGGTCCGTACGGCCCGATCCTCTTCGGCATCTGCCTGATGGGCGGCGGCGCGTGGCTGGTCGTGCGCGACCTGCGCGCGCACGGCATGCGCCTCCGGTGGTCCGTATTCCCGTGGATGCTGCTCGAGTCGCTCGCGCTGGCGATCGTCTTCGGCGTGGTGGTCGCGGCAATCACCGCGCGCGTCGTGGCGCCGCTGTCGCACCTGATGGGTTCATCGAGCGCCGTATCGACCACTGCATCGACCGCGGCGTCGGCACTGGCGCTCGCGCCGGTGGACCGGCTCGGCTGGTGGACGCGGCTCATGGTGTCGGTCGGCGCCGGGCTCTACGAGGAACTGCTCTTCCGCGTGATCCTCGTGTCGGGGCTCATGTTCGTGGGCGAGCGTGTGTTCCGCTGGCGTCCCGTCACCGCCGGCATCTGTGCCGCGGTGGTGAGCGCGCTCGTCTTCTCCGCGTTTCACTACGTGGGGCGCTACGGCGACGTGCTGCAGCTCCGCTCGTTCATCTTCCGCGCGATCGCGGGGCTCGCGTTCAGCGCGCTGTACCTGCTACGCGGCTTCGGTATCACCGCGTGGACGCATGCGTTGTACGACGTGTTGTTGCTCGTGTGAGGGATCAAAGGGGTCAGAGGCGATTGATCGCACGCGATCAATCGCCTCTGACCCCTTTGATCATAGCTCGAAGCTCCCCACTCCCATATCTTTCGCGTGAACCCGACAACCAAGGAGAGCGCGAATGAAAATTGCCGTGTGCATCAAGCGCGCACCGGATATGGAACAGCGCTTCAAGATCGCGGCCGACGGCGTGTCCGTCGATATGACGGGATTGAAGTTCGACATCAGCGACTTCGACGCCTACGCGGTCGAGAAGGCGCTCAAGATCACGGAGGCACAAGGCGCGGGTGAGGTGGTCGTCATCTCGCTCGGCCCCGACGTCGTACAGGAGACGCTCCGCAAGGCGCTGAGCCTCGGCGCCACACGCGCGGTGCAGCTCAAGACCGACGACGTGCCCTTCGACAGCTTCGTGATCGCGGAGGCGTTGGCGGCCGAGCTGCGCGACGGCGGCTACGATCTCATCCTCTTCGGCAAGATCGCGCTCGACTCGTCCAACGGCGCGGTTGGCGCGATGGTGGCCGAGCTGCTCGGTCTCCCCTACGTGACCGCGGTCTCGCAGCTCGACTTCGCGAACGGATGCGCGACGGCGCGGCGCGAGCTCGAGGGCGCGGCGGAAATCGTCGAGTTCCCGCTTCCCGCGGTGGTGACGATCGACGAGGGTCCCTGGCGCCCGCGTCTCGCGTCGCTCAAGGGGATCATGGGCGCGAAGAAGAAGCCGCTCGACGTCAAGCCGATCGCGCTCGACACGCCACACTACACGGTGAAATCCATGGAACTGCCCGCCGAGCGCACGGGCGGGCGTATCATCGGTGAAGGCGCCGACGCGGTGCCCGAGCTGGTGCGACTTCTCCAGACGGAAGCGAAGGTGCTCTGATGCCGACGGTCTTCGCATTCGCGGAAACGCGAAACGGTGAACTGCGCCGTGTGGCGCTCGAAGCGGTGACCGCGGCGCGCACGCTGGCCGATGCGATCGGAGGTCAGGTGGAAGCGATGCTCGTCGGCGCACCCGGAGTGGCGAGTCATGCGCGGAAGCTCGGCGCGTATGGGGCTGACGTTGTCATCGTGGTGGAAGACCCGGCGTTCGAGCGCTACAACGCCGAGGCGACAGCGGCCGTGGCGGCCGAGCGTATCAAGGCGGGGAGCGATCGCGCCGTGATCTTCAGTGCCTCCGCGCAGGGGCGGGACCTCGCGCCACGCGTCGCCGCGAAGCTCCACGTCCCGCTCGCGGCGGATGTGACGGCGTTCACGCTCGAGGGCGACGCGATCGTCGTCACGCATCCGACGTACACGGGGAAGGTGATCGCGACGGCGTCGCTCACCGCGAATCCCGCGGTGCTCTCCGTTCGTCCCAAGAGCATCACGCCGAAGGAGAATCCTCGCACGCCACGTGTGGAGCAGATGGCGCCGGTCGGGAATCCCGGTGCATCGCGCGTGGTCGTGAAGGAGCTGATCCAGGGGAACACCGCGAAGCTCGACCTCGGTGAAGCACCGGTGATCGTGAGCGGCGGTCGCGGGCTCAAGGCGCCCGAGAACTTCGCGATGGTCGAGGAGCTGGCCGAGGCGTTCGGCAACGCCGCCGTCGGGGCGACGCGCGCGGTGACCGACGAAGGGTGGCGCCCACACCAGGATCAGATCGGACAGACGGGCCGGCTCGTGAGCCCCGACCTCTACGTCGCAGTCGGCATCTCCGGCGCGATCCAGCATCTGGCCGGGATGCGCACGTCGAAGACGATCGTCGCCATCAACAAGGACCGCGAGGCGCCGATCTTCAAGATCGCCGACTACGGCATCGTGGGCGACGCGTTCGAGATCGTGCCGGCGCTGACGAAGGCGGTGCGGGAGGCGAGAAAGGGGGGGTAAGGCGAGAAGGCAGAAAGCAGAGAGCAGAAAGTAGAGAGCAGAGAGCAGAGAGCAGGGGGCGGGCCGATAGGTGCGGTGTCATCCCGAGCGTCAGCGAGGGATCTCCTCGTGACAGTCCGAGATTCCTCGCGTTCGCTCGGAATGACAGCAGCCCCAGATCCCTCGCTGACGCTCGGGATGACAACCCTGCTGTCTGCTCTCTACTCTCTGCTCTCTGCTGTATTGGTCCACTCCGTGCAGACGCCTCGCTCCACCGCGAGGTTGCATGAGGACCATCACCCTGGCCGTCGTTCTGCTCGCCGCGTGCGCCGTCCCACTCCGCGCACAATCGTCCGTGTTCACCTTCGGGCCGAGGTACGGCGCGTCGGTGTACGGCGGATATCTGCAGCTCGACAACCTCTTTCGCGCGACGAACGGCGCGAGCTACAGCAACGAGAACGCCGCGCAGGTGGGTGTCCAGGCCGGGGTGAGCCTCAACCCCGTCATCGCGCTCGTCGGCAACGTCGCGTATGCCAAGACCTCCGCGCAGTTCGCGCTCGGTGATTCGCTCGCGCCGTTCGCATCGCCGAACATCGGGCTCTGGCTGCTCGACGGCAATCTGCAGGTCACCTTCCCGCTCGGCTTCACGATCACACCGTTCGTGCAAGTCGGGGTCGGCGCGGCGTGGTATCGGTTGCGCGTGAACGGTGCACACCACAGCAATGCCGATGTCGCGTACAACGCGGCCGTGGGGGCGACGGTCCCGCTCACGAACGCACTCAGCGTGGTCGTCATGGCGAAGGACTACATCGTGTCGTTCGGTTGGAAGGCGATCGGCGATCCACGGTTCGATGGCCACCTGCGGCGAAACAGCACGACGGACATTGGCGTGACCGTGGGGCTGCAGGTCGGCTACTGACCGGTCGTGCTTGTCTCGCTGTCTCCACGGCCATAGCTTCTGCTGCCATGACCGACAGACAGCACTGTTCGCTCCCCGTCATTCCGGCGAGGCACCAGCCCGCACTTCCCCTCGATCGCTTCATCCTCGAGCAAACTCCCGATCCCGAAGCCGTGCCGATGGACGTCGTCTTCGTCGGTGGCGGTCCCGCGGGACTCGCGGGCGCCATCGAGCTGGCGCGGCTCGTCAAACAGGACAACGAATCGGGCGGCACGCTGGGCGACGTGCAGATCGCCGTGCTCGAGATGGCCGCGGGGCTGGGCGAGCACTCGCTGTCGGGCGCGGTCGTGAATCCGAAAGCGTTCCGCGAGCTCTTCCCGGATCTGCGCGACGCGGACTTCCCCTTCCGGGCGCCGGTCACGAACGAGCGCGTCTACCTGCTCACCGGCTCGCGCGCGCTCCGGCTGCCGACGCCGCCGACGATGCGGAACCACGGCAACTACATCGCGTCGATCTGCGAGATCGTCCGCTGGCTCGGGGAGAAGGCCGAGGCGGCCGGCGTCAACATCTTCACGGGCTTCCCCGCGGACTCGCTGCTGGTGGAGGGCGACCGCGTGCTCGGCGTGCGCACCACGCCGTCGGGGCTCGGCCGCGATGGACAGCCCGCGTCCGACTACATGCCGCCGACGGACATCACCGCGAAGGTGACGGTGCTCGCGGAGGGGACGCGCGGATCGCTCAGCCAGGCATTCATGCAGTGGCAGCACATCACGTCGCCCAACCCGCAGATCTTCGCGCTCGGCGTGAAGGAGATCTGGGAGACGAAGCGCCCGCTCGATGCCGTCGTGCACACGCTCGGCTGGCCGCTGCCACGCGACGCGTTCGGTGGCAGCTTCATGTATCCGATGGCGCCGAATCTCGTGGCGCTCGGGCTCGTCGTCGGACTCGACTATCGTCAGCTCGACCTTGATGTGCACGAGCTGCTGCAGCGGATGAAGCTGCACCCGCTCTTCCGGCCGTACCTCGAGGGCGGCGAGATGGTGGAGTGGGGCGCGAAGACGATCCCCGAGGGCGGCTACTACGCGGTCCCCGAACGGCGCTCCGGGAACGGCGTCGTCATCGTCGGCGACTCGGCGGGGTACGTGGAGGTCGCATCGCTCAAGGGCATTCACTACGCGATGCAATCGGGGATGTACGCGGCGCGTGCCATCTTCGCGGCGCTCAAGCAGGGCGACACATCGGCCGCGTCGCTCGCGTCGTACGACCGCATGGTGAACGAGAGCTACATCATGCGCGACCTGCGCGCGCGCCGGAACATGCGCCTCACCTTCCACGAGTCGGGCTTCTTCGTCGGTGGCGCGAAGGCCGGGCTGATGTCGCTCACGGGCGGCGCGTTCCCGAGTGGACAGATCACGTGCGAGCGCGACGCCGAGGTCGCGCGGCAGACGGATTCGCTCCCTCCGTTCAAGCCGGACGGCGTGCTGACCTTCAGCAAGCTCGACGCGGTGTTCAAGTCGGGGAACGCGACGCGCGACGACATCCCCTCACATCTCATCGTCGGGCAGGACATCCCGGCGGAAGTGGCCGAGCTCTACCAGCACATGTGTCCCGCCGGTGTGTACGAGCGCGACGGCGATCGGCTCGTCGTGAGTCCCGCCAATTGCGTGGATTGCAAGGCGACGGACGATCTCGGCCCGCGCTGGACGCCGAGGGAAGGTGGGAGCGGGGCGCGATACCGGAGGATGTAATGTCATCTCGAACGGTGTCATCCCGAGCGTGCTGTCACACGCGTCCCAGCCGGCAGCTTCTTCAGCAGTTTGTCCAGGTAGTGAATGTACGCGTCGAACTGCACGTAGAACGCGTGGCGCGGCGTCTTCAGGTAATGCACCCCGTCGGCGAGATCGGGGGGCCGCGTGGTGCGCATGCGTTCGAGCCAGCGTGACTGCGCCTCAGCGCCCAGCGAGATCACACGGGCCACGAGCTCGGCCTGCCGGCTGATCACGGGGTACGCTCCGCCGTCTGTCTCGAACTGCCCCATGACGAACAGGTTCGGATGCTCCGCGGGGAAGATGTTGAGCAGGAGCTTCCCGGGCTCGAGCACGTGATCGCCGAGCGCTCCGAGACATGGGATGGTCGCCCGATAGCCGGTCGCGTACACGATCAGATCGACCGGCTCGTCGCTACCATCCGCGAACGCGACACTCCGCGAACGCAGCTCGCGCACATCGGGCTTGGCCACGATGTCGCCGTGCGCGAGATGATGCAGCAGCTGCGTGTTCATGATCGGGTGGCTCGCGAGCACCTTGTGGTCCGGCTTGGGCAACCCATAGCGCGTGAGGTCGCCCACGAGCACGCGCAGCAGGATCGCGAGTAACGGCTGGCCCAGCCAGAGCGGGATGTGCGGTCCCTTGCGGAAGAACTCGTCCAGCGGCTGCCCGAAGATGTGCTTGGGCAGAAAGTAGTACCCGCGTCGGAGCGAGATCATCGCCCGCTCGGCGTGCGTCGCCGCGTCGCACGCGATGTCGCAGCCGCTGTTCCCGCCGCCGATCACGAGCACGCGCTTGCCGCGAAACTCGATCGGCGAGCGGTAGGCGAACGAGTGATAGACCTCGCCGTCGAAGCGCCCCGGGTACGTGGGCGTGATGGGGTCCCAGTTGTGCCCGACCGCGAGCACGACACCGCGATACTGCCGCCGCTCGCCCGATGCGAGCGTCACCTCCCACTGCTCACCGGCCGGCGCGACCGAGCGCACGTCCGTCCCGAACTGGATGTACTGCCGCAGCCCGTAGTGGTCCGCGAAGGCGCGGATGTACTCGAGGATCTGCCGCCACGACGGATAATCGGGATAGCCGTCCGGCATCGGAAAGTCCGAGAACGCCGACTGCGTGCGCGACGAGATGAAGTGCGCCGTCTCGTACATCGGCGTGCGCGCGTTCCCGATGTCCCAGATTCCGCCCACGTCGTTGTGCCGCTCGAGAACGTCGAACGGGATGCCGGCCTGCGCGAAGGCGCGCGCGGCGCCGAGCCCGGCGGGGCCCGCGCCCACGATGCAGTAGCGATCGGTGCGGTGCGCGGGGGCGGTGAAGGTCGAGCGGTGTGCGAGCGTGTTCTCGGTCATGGGCAAACAATACATCCCGCGCAACGTCCTTCGGAAGAGCCAACGGGCGGCGTGGATGGTCCTTGCCCGACGCCTCTGCAAACCGTATGGTCGTCCGGGTCAACCCACGGAGAACTACGAGATGATCGGTCGCAACGCGCGTACTCGCAGCCGGCCTGTCTCGCTATTTGGCGGTTTGCTTTCGTTGCACGGCAGGCACGCCTCACACCCCGTTGGATGGGGTCTGGTGGTGGCGACCGCTGTGGTGGCAGTGTCGGCCGCATGCGGCTCGGATGCGACCAGACCAGCCACGACGCAGCCGCCACCGGCGCAGGAAATCAGCGTGGATACGGGCACGGCATTCGCGGGGCGCGTGTCGCCGTCAGATTCCGCACGCTACGAATTCCCGACCGTCTTGGGCCAGCCGTTCGTCGTCATGCTGGAAGTCGACACCGGCAGCGTTGCGCTGAGCATCCATCACGGCGGGAATGCGGCGCCGGATCAGACGATTCAGGCACATACCGATCCCGGGGAGCGCCCAGCCCGGTTGACCTCGACGCCGATCACGCCCCCACTACCGCAACTCTATCACTTCGTCGTCACTGGGCAGGGTTCGTTTCACGTGCGGGTCTTTGTTGGCTGGACGTTTCCCGAACACGTCTCATATGTCTTGCCGGTGGGCGATACCGTATCGGGTGAGACGATCGATAATGGGCCACCAGATGACACGGACGACTTCCTGCTCTTCGGCGAGCCGGGTGAAGAGTTCAACATCTTCTTCCAGGCGCAAACAGGTAGCCCGAGCCGAGCGCTGTTCCTGGATATCCCCGACGTGGTCGGCTACGACGTTGCCGTACTGGCGAACGGTGCAGACACCGCGTTGACGGAGCGTGCGACCGGCCGCTTCCGAATGCCCGCCAGCGGCATCGTCCGACCTCGCGTGGTCGGCTCGCCGGACTCGACAGGTAGGCGCACTGGAGGTGCATATCGGCTGTTCGTGTATCCGGTGCATCGCCCACCCGAAGCGGGCAGCGCGAGCTTCACCGCAGGCGACAGCGTGTTGTCGGAGCGCATCGACTTTCCCAGTGATGTGGACGAGTTCACTCTATCTGTCCCGGCCTCTGGCACCGCCGACTTCCGCGTGGGTTGCGAGCCGGCCGGATCGCTCGACTTTACGATCCTCACGTCGAGCGATGCACCGGTCGCGCAGATGTACGTTTGCGGCCCGCCCACCAGTGATCAGGGAGCAACCGGGAGATTTCTGCTGAGCGCCGGCACGTACACGATCCGGGTGCAGGCTCCGGACTGCTGCGGGCTACGTCACACGCCTGGCTTCGCCGGTGCATACCAGATGTATCTGTACATGCTGCACGATGCCCCTGAGCGCATCGCTCCCACGGTGGCCGTCGGCGACACCATCACGGGAGAGACTCTCGATCCCGTCGGCGACGTCGATGTCTTCACCTTCAACGGCCGACGTGGCGACGACCTGATCTTCTCTCTCGAGGGACTCGACTCGCGGTGGGCGCAGAACTTAAAACTATTCGTGCCCTACCCGCACGATCCTCGGCCGTTGGCCGTCGCGTATTCGGCGCCGACGGGCACGCCATCAATGGGTAGCGGTCACATCGTGCTTCCCGATAGCGCCACCTATTCGATTCAGATCGGCCCCGAGAACAACGGTGTGGCCATATCGGAGAGTGGACCGTATCGGGCGGTCGTACGACGAATGAGTAGAGCGACTGAACATCACGACGCGTCGATCGCGGTCGGGGATTCCGTCGTTGGCGAGCGCTTGGACGGACCGGATGACCTGGATGAGTTCACGCTGACCGGCGCACCGAACCAGGAAGTCGCTATCTACGGGAGTGTCGATCCCTCGGCAGAAGGGCTGTATCTCGAAGCGGTGGACCCGGTCAGTCGTGATCTGATCAGCTCGGCCACTACAGGGACCGCAGCCGATCCAACGGCCTTCTTCACTCGTCCGTTTCACTTGTCAGCGAGTGGCGTCGCTGCCGTCCGATTCTTCAAGGACTTGCAAACGACGCTGCAGCCTGATGGGGCCTACTCGTTCGTCGTTCGTCCAATCGACCGTGCTCCCGAATCCGTGAGTCCGAGCATCGCCATTGGCGACACCATCACCGGCGAATCGATCGATCCCGTCGGCGACATAGACGAGTTCACCTTCGCCGGCACGGCTGGCGATTCGCTGATCGCGTATTTCGCGCTCACGCCACAAGCGAGCCAGCTTCCGCTGTCCCTGGAGGTCGTCGTGCCTGGAAGCGGTCAGGTGATTGCGCTCACCACCCCCCCGAGCGCCTCGAATCTCGGCGCATACCACACCTTCCCGTTCATGCTACCCGCGACGGGTAGCTATCTTGTACGGGTGTACGACCACGACGGTTTGGGTGGATACGGGAGTTACCAGTTCACGGTGCAGCATGCGCCGTAAGCCCCATGCGTGAGTTTGGCGGCACGGAGTCTCGGCCAGCTGTGCGTGCGCCCGCGTATCCAACTGCGGGATCACAATTAGGAGTCAAGCGATGACTGCGACTGCACATACAACCAAGAAAGCGACGTTCGGCGCGGGATGCTTCTGGGGTACCGAGGTGACGTTCCGCAAAGTCCCCGGTGTGATCAACGCGACGTCCGGATACATGGGCGGCACCCTCGTGAACCCGACCTACGAGGACGTCTGCACCGACAAGACGGGACACGCGGAAGTCGTCGAGGTGGAGTACGATCCGACGCGCGTGACCTATGGGCAACTGCTCGACATCTTCTGGGAGAACCACAACCCGACGACGCTCAACCGTCAGGGGCCGGACGTGGGCACGCAGTATCGCTCGGCCATCTTCTACTACGATGACGCGCAGCGTGACGCCGCGATTGCGTCGAAGGAGGCGCTCGAGCGCAGCGGGCGGTTCACGAAGCCGATCGTCACCGAGATCACGCCCGCATCCACCTTCTACCGCGCCGAGGAGTACCACCAGCGGTACCTCGAGAAGCACGGCCTCGCGCACTGCCACGTTTGATGAGCACGACCGCCACGTCGGATCTGCGCTATCCGATCGGGAAGTTCACGCACGAGGGTGAGATCACCGAGGCGCACCGTCAGCGATGGCTCGACGACATCGCCGGTGCGCCCGCGGCGCTCCGTGCAGCCGTTCGCGGGCTCTCCCCGGCGCAGCTCGACACGCCCTATCGTCCGGGCGGATGGACCGTCCGGCAGGTGGTGCATCACGTGCCCGACAGCCACCTGAACGCCTACGTCCGCTGCAAGCTCGCGCTCACGGAGGACGAGCCGATTATCAAGCCGTACGATGAGGCGGGATGGGCCGAGCTGAGCGACTCCCGCATCGTCCCCATCGATGTCTCGCTCACCATGCTCGACGCGCTGCACGAGCGCTGGGTCGCCCTCCTGCGCTCACTCGGCCCCGCCGAGCTCCGCCGGACGCTCCGCCACCCGGAGCACGGCCGCGTGATGTCGATCGAGTACCTCATGGGTATCTACGCATGGCACGGGCGGCATCACGTGGCACACATCACGGCGCTGCGTGAGCGGGAAGGGTGGAACGCGTGATGAGTTATGCGTTGTGAGTTGTGAGTCGTCATGAGCGCGCTCGATGTCCGTGCTGGCAACCACTCACAACCCAGTACTCACAACCCATAACCCATGCCCCCCCTCCTCTGTGATGCCATTCGCTCCCGCCGTCTCGTCATGTTCGGCTACGGCAATCGTGTGCCGATCGTCGAGCCGCATCTCTATGGCGTCAACTCGCTTGGTCACGAAGTACTGAGCGCGTGGCTGCTGCCGGGGCACAGCCGCATGGACCCCGAGGGCGGCTGGCGAACGTACCTCGTGCGCGAGATGCACAACGTGCAGACGCTCGACGAGCGCTTCGCGGCGCCGCGGCCGGGCTACAATCCCGATGATCCGCACATGCAGCGCATCATCTGTCGACTCGAACGAGGACCCGCGTAATGGATTCGGAGCAGTTGCGTGCCCTCCAGGCGCCGATCAAGGAACAGTATCGGAGTGCGCCGGAGACGGCGCGCGTCACATTGCGCGCGCACGGCCGCCTGGGGGAGGGAATCACCTGCAAGGTGGACACGGGCAAGGCGCTGGTGGAAGCCGGGCTGCATCCTGCCACGGGCGGCAGCGGTCTCTCCGTGTGCTCGGGCGACATGCTGCTCGAGGCGCTCGTCGCATGTGCCGGCGTCACGATGCGTGCGGTGGCGACATCGCTCGGCATCGAGCTCCGCGATGGCACGGTGACCGCCGAGGGCGACCTGGACTTTCGCGGCACGCTCGCGGTGTCCAAGGAGGCGCCGGTTGGCTTCCAGCGCATCCGGCTGCACTTCGACCTCGATACCGACGCGAACGAGGAGCAGCTCGCGTCGCTCATCAAGTTGACGGAACGCTACTGTGTCGTGTACCAGACACTGCGCCAGTCGCCGGAGATGACGGTGGCGTACGAGGTGACGCGCTAAGCCCGTCGCACGATGACGGGCCAAGCTGCCGCAGCGTGACGAGCTACGCCCGTCGCAGCGTGTAGATCGTGATGCGCTGATGAATCGCGCCCGCCTCGTACGGCCGCACGTCGGTGCCCACCACTTGCAGATCGTGGCGCTCGCACTGGCGCAGGAACTCCGGTGTCGCCACGCGACCCGGGTCGGCGATCAACGCCTCCCCGTTTTCGGCGAGTGTCTGCGCGATGACGCTCGCGACGAGTAGCGCGTAGCGTCGCTCGTACAGCACGTCGGCGGCAACCACGCGAGTGGCGGTGCCGAGATCCTCCGGCACCGCGCGCCAGTCCACGAGCCGAGTGCTCGGCTCGCGGCCGAACGTGCGCCAGGCGTTCGCGCGGGTGAAGCGCAGCGCATCCTCGTAGTAGTCGGTGGCCAGTACGTCGAAGCCGCTGCGCATGGCGGCGATCGTGACGAGTCCGAGCCCGCATCCCAGCTCGATCAGCGATCGTGCGTCGCCCGCTTCCTCGAGCAGCCGCGCGCCGAGCACGCGCGACGAAGGCCAGAGATCCGCCCAGTACGGGAGCCGCTCGTCGGCCACGAACTCCTCTTCGCTGATGAGCTCGTCCGCGTTCCGCGGCCGCATCAGATCGACGTCGAGACCGGGGAGCGCCGCGTGCTCGTGCGATGTCACGAAGCGACGTTCCAGGTCGCGGATCAGCTCGGGGCCGCTCGCTTCGCTCACAGCGCGAAGTGTGTCGAGAGGTGGGCGTCCTCGGTGAGGAGCAGCGCGTGCAATGTCTCGCCCGCCTCCACGCGCGGGAGATCCTCGGGCACGACGAGCAGCGCGTTCGCGGTCGCCATCGAGGTGAGAATGCCCGAGCCCTGGGCGCCGGTGAGGCGCGCGGTCATGCGGCTATCGGCATGCACGCTCACGATCGCGCGCAGGAAGTGCGTGAGCTTCGCGCCGATGCTTACCGGCTCCTCCAGCACCACGGGCACGGGGCGCCTGAAGAGCCGCTGGTGACCGAGCATGCGGCGCAGCATCGGGCGCACGAAGAGATCGAAGGTGACCATCGTCGACACGGGATTTCCCGGCAGTCCGATCCACGGCATCCCGCGCACCCGCCCGAATCCCAGCGGGGCGCCCGGACGCATGCGCACCTTCCACACGTCGAGCGTCACGCCGAGCTCGGCGAGCACGTTGCGGATGTAGTCGTACTCACCCGCCGAGATCCCCGCCGACGTCACGAGCACGTCGGCGCCCGCCGCCCGGAGAATGCGCTCGCGCATCTCATCCGGATCGTCGCGTGTCACGCCGAGGTTCACGGGCTCGCCGCCGGCCGCGCGGATCATCGCGTGCAGCGTGTAGCTATTCGATGTGATGATCTTCTTCCCCGCGAGCGCTTCGCTGAACCGGTCGAGATCCACGACTTCGTCGCCCGAGCCGAGGAACGCGACGCGCGGCCTGCGGTGGACGTCAACGCTCGACGCGCCCACCGACGCGAGCACGCCGATCTGCGCCGCGCCGATGGGCGTGCCCGCGCGCAACACGACGGATCCTTCCGCGATGTCCTCGCCGCGCTTGCGGACGTTGCGCCGGGCATCGCGCGCGCTCGTGATGCGCACGGTTTCGAGGCCGGCGTCGGTGTCTTCGACGCGCACCACCGTGTCCACGCCCTCCGGGAGCGGGGCGCCCGTCATGATGCGCGTGGCGAAGCGGGGGGGCACGGCCTGCGTGGGGAACTCGCCGGCGGCCACCGTCTCCAGCACGGGGAGCGCGACGGGCGACTCCGGCGACGCGCTCGCGATGTCCGCCGCGCGCACGGCGTAACCGTCCATGGCGGAGTTGTCCCACGCCGGAATGGTGAGCGGCGCGGTGATGTCCGACGCGAGCACACGCCCGAGCGCGTCGAGCAGCGGCACGCGCTCCGGCGGCAGCGGCTCGATTCCCGCGAGGATGCGCGCGCTGGCTTCGGGGACGCTGAGCATCAGGGCGAGTCTCCGAGGCGTAGCGCGGCCAGACGTTCGGCGATCACGTCCTGCACGTGCAGCACGTCGCGCGCCGGCACCGTCCAGTTGTTGGCCAACAGACTGAAGATGAGGGTGCGCCCGTCGGCCGTGGTCACGTAGCCGGAGAGCGAGCGCGCGTTGGAGATCGAGCCCGTCTTGGCGTGCACGTCCCCCTGCGCCGGCGTGCCGCGCATGCGATTGTCGAGCGTTCCATCCACACCCGCGATGGGGAGCGCGTTGTAGAACGCGGCGAACGCCGTGTCGTGTCGAATCGCGGCCAGGGTGCGCACGATCGTCGTCGGCGACAGGTAGTCGTAGCGCGACAGCCCGCTCCCGTCGCGGAGCTGGAAGCCATCCGAGTCCGCGCCCCATGCGAGGAGCTGGCGTGTCACCACGGCGCGCCCGCTGTCCGCGCTCCCGACGCCGGTCTGCTCGAGGCCGAGCGTCTTGAGCAGAATCTCCGCGATCTGGTTCTGTGACGGCTTCGCGAGCGCGGCGAGCACGTTGGTGAGGGGCAGCGACGCGTAGGTGAACAGCGTGTCGACGGGAAGCGAGTCGCTGAACGATCCGCCATCGACGGTGATCCCGCGGTCGGCCAGCGCGTCGCGCAGCGCGAACAGGTACGCCTCGCGCTGGTTCGGGTAGACCACGGTCAGTGTGTCCACGCCATTGGGAACGATCTGTCCGGAGAGCGCGTACGCGCCGGTGAGCGTATCGAGCACGACGTCGAGATGCGTCGTCATCACCGAGTCCGGATTCTGCGACGAGCGCGGCGCACTTCCGCCGGCCGCGAGCATCGGCACCATCCCGGCCGTCGTGGCATGCGCGACGACGACCGGATAGCTGCGATCCGGAATCGTGGTGACGCTCACCGGATCGCCCGGGATCGCGCCGCCGTGCACGATCAGCTGCGCGAACCCTTCGTTGAAGAACAGTTGGTTGACGCCCGCGCTGTAGTCACTCGCGAGATCATCCCACGACCAACCAAACCCCAGATCGGCATCGGGGAACGCGTCGCCCGCGGCCACGAGGCGACCCGCGATGTGATGGATCCCGTGCGCGACGAGCGAATCGGCGATGTCGTGCAGCGGCGCCATCGCGTCGCCGTTCTGCATGTGGTCGCTGATCGTCGGGTCGCCGCGACCGTACACGAGCAGGTCGCCATCGAGCATCGTATCGTGCACCGCGCCGCGGCCCGCGAACGCGGTGCGAAAGCGGAAGTCGGGGCCGAGCGTGTGGAGCGCCACCGACCCCGTGATGATCTTCATGTTCGACGCCGGCATGAACAGCTTCCCCGCGTTCCGCGAGTAGAGCGTGTCGCCCGCGTCGGGATCGACGATCAGGATCCCCCAGTACGCGTTGCGGAACTCCGGCGCGTCGGCCATCGCGTCGATCGCCGAGCGCAGCGCGCGGACCGACGAGCGCTCGCTGAGCGGAGTGGTGCGCATGGCGCCGCTCGAGGCGCACCCCGCGGCGATCAGTGCGGCCACCGCCAGGATCGGTGAGCTCGCGCGCGCCCTCACGCGTCCCCCCGGCCCATGACGGTGTGCTCCACGAGCGCGGCAACGCGCGCCAACCAATCGGCGTCGGCAAAACGAATCACGGGGACGTCCACGTCGAGATCCTCGCTGTCGGTGATGATGGCCAGATAATGCGGTGCCTGCGTCGACTCCGCGGCATAGAGCGGCTCAGCGTGCGCCGCTCGGCGATACACTTCGATCTTCGGGAGCGCCGACGCCTTGAACCCCTCGCACAGCACGACGTCGGCATCGCTCATGTAGCGCTCCGCGACCTGCTCGGGCGTGAGCTCGTCGCTCCACCGCTCGACGAGCGCGAACTTGTCCGGCGCCACCATCGCCACCTTCTCCGCGTGCCCGTCATGATAGTGCCGGTAGGTGTCGGTCGTGGCCGGGTCGATGTTGAAGGTGTGCGATCCGTGCTTGATCGTCATCACACGGTAGCCGCGTCGGTGTAGCTCGGCGGCGAGCTGCACGGTGAACGTCGTCTTCCCACTATGCTTCTTGCCGATGATGGCCACCATCGGTGGTCGAGGCATGGTGCTCCGCGAGCGCACGCTCGTCCGGGGTGTTGATGTTCATGAAGAGCACGGCCGGGTCGCCGAACTCGCGTACGCGTTCCGCACCGAGCCGTACCAGGCGAATGTCGTCGTAGAATCCAATCACGCGCAAGTCATCGCGGTCGAGCTGCCGCTCGATCGGCGCGACGCACGCCGGCGTGTAATACGCGCACAGCGGCTCCACGCCGCGGCGCGATCCGCTCTCCGGCACGGCGGCGTCGGCGTGCTCGCGCTCCCCCAGCTCGCGGAGCGCGGCGAGCAGACCGGCGGGCACGAAAGGCATGTCCCAGGCGACGATGAGCGCGGGGCGTCCCGCGTGCACGATCCCCGAGAGAATGCCACCGAGGCTGCCGAGTCCCGGCCGCACATCGCGCTCGACGCGAACGCCGGGAAGCCAGTCGTGCGCGGACGGATCGTTCGCGATGAGGAGCAGCTCGTCCGTCGTCCGCGCCAGCGCGTTCGCGACGCGGTCGATCACCCGCTCGCTCGCCACGCGCTCGAGCCCCTTGGGAAGTCCGCCATAACGCGTCGCCTGTCCGCCGGCGAGGATGACGCCGGTGCACCCGGCGCTCACGGGCGATGGTACTGCGGGTGCCCACTCACCGCCCGCCCGATGAGCACCATCCCCGCGGCCTTCGCGATGTCCACCGCGATCGTCGAGGGCACCGACGGCGTGGCGACGAGCGCGAGCTGCGCGCGTGCCGCCTTGAACGCGAGCTCGCCCGAGATGCGCCCCGTGACGAGCAGCAGGAGATCGCGCGGGTTCTTGTCATCGAGGATCGCGGCGCCGATCACCTTGTCCACCGCGTTGTGCCGCCCGATGTCCTCGGCGTGATAGAGCAGCCGCTCACCGTCGGAGAGCGCGGCCGCGTGCAGCCCGCCGGTTTCCTTGTAGCGCTCGCCGCGCGCGAACATCTCCTTGAAGAGGAGCCGCATCTGCGCGAGGTCGATGTCGGGCGGCTGTGTCTGCCGGCGCTGCACCGCGCTCATCGAGCCGATGATCGTCGTCACCGCGCCGCACCCCGACGCGAGCACGCGCCGCCGGTCCGCGCTCTCCACCGCGTCGTACTTCTCGCGCGGCACATCCACCCAGAAGCCGAGCTCCTGCGTGCACGGACGCATCTTGAGGAGGTCGGCCGTCGTCTCGATGTACCCTTCGCCGTGCAGCCATCCGACCACGAGCTCGTCGAGCTGGTCCGGTGTACACATCCATGTGACCGCGGGCGCGCCGTTCACCTCGAGCCAGACGGGGGCCTCCTCGACGGCGTCGAGGGAGGCGGGCTCGGTGTCACGATCGACGGCGGGATCGGCCATGCATCGAAGATGGCGAGGGAGGGGCGGGGGAGGCAAGGAACTCGGCGCTCAACGTCTCATCCTCCCGCACCACCACGCGCGTAACCTGCGCGGCGCCGCCCAGCGCCGCCTGCACCCGCTCGAAGATGAACCGCGCCAGATTCTCTCCAGTCGGAATCATCGTCCCTTCCGCGAACTCCGGCACTTCGAGATTGATGTTCCGGTGATCGAACCGCTCGCGCACTTCCTTCGCGAGCACGCGGTCGAGCAGCCCCAGGTCGATCACCATCCCGGTCATCTCATCGATGGGACCGCTGACGGTGACGTCGCACGTGTAGCCGTGCCCGTGAAAGTACGGATTCGCGCACTGCCCGAACACTTCGGCGTTGCGCTGTTCACTCCACTCCGGACGCCAGTACCGATGCGCCGCCGCGAACGCCACGCGGCGCGTGAGGGAAGACGTAGGCATGTTGATGGGGTGAGGGGAAGGGAGGATGTTCTGAATGGTGGGTGGTGGGTTATGAGTCGCTACGGGTGCGGGCGTCGAGATGCTCTACCCACATCACTCAGCACTCATAACCCACAACCCAATACTCACGAAATTTCTCCCTCTCCGAAGCTTTCCTCGTCCTGCGGCCCTTCGCCCAACCCCTCGGGTGTCGGGGTGTCGGGCGGGTTGAACGACGCACCCTCGGCAATCGATTTCTGGATGTCGCGCGTTCCGTACAGCCGCGTGTCGATGTCCTCCGTGGTCCCCAGCTCGGATTCCCGCGTCTCCTCGGAGATCGGCAGATCACCGTACAACCCATCGCGCGACAACTCGTCGGCCAGATGATCGTCCGCCGCCTCCTCTTCCTCCGAGCGGCGGATCGGATCGACCACCAGGTCGTTCTCGAAGCGAGTCACGCCGATCACGTCCGTCAGCACGCGCTCGGCGATGCGGCGCTCCGTCTCGCTGCCCACACGTCCGGAGAGCATCACGAGCCCATCGCGCACGCGCACGGAGACGTTGTCCGGATCGAAGGTCCCATACCGCCCAAACTCTTCGCGAATGAGCGACTGCAGATCCTCATCGCTCATGTCATCGAGATCAAAGACATCCTCGTAGTCGCGAGCCATCCGAACGCTCCTTGGGCCACGGTTCAGTACACGTAGGAGAGTCCGAGCGAGAGTACCGGATTGTGTGTCCACTGCTTCGCTGAGGTCGCCGGCGGCAGAATCGGTGTGCTCGTCGACGTCGGAGCCTGGAAGTAGCGGGGTGGATAATTGAGCGCGTACAGGTAATCCGTGAACTCCGCGCGGAGCTGGTAGTGGCCTCTCGGTGCCCAGCGGAGGCCGACACCGAAGTTGAGTGCAAAGGGAGTGCCCAACGAAAAACCTCCAACGTCCTTGCCCTTGCCACCGTCCGAGGCCACACCCAGTCCCGCGTTCACCACCGGCACGAAGTGGTGATAGCTCTTCTGCCCCGTGAGATTGAAGCCGAGCCCGATGTTCGCGAGGTACACTGGAGCGGACGTCTTGCCGACGACGCGCGCCGCACCGGTATCCGCGGGATCGAGCACCGTGCGATTGGAGAAGCTGCGCGCGATCTGCGTGAAGAAGTCCACCGGTCCGCCGAGCCGGATGCCGTAGCGGAGTCCGATGAGCGGCGCCTGACCGGGTCCCACGCCAGCTCGCCCCGTCCTCCCGAAGAACTCGCCGCCGTAGAGCGTCCACTCCTGCTTGTACGGTAGATCGTAATACGGGCTGGACGATGGCTGATGCCCCACCAGCTGTGCGGACGCCATCGCCGGCCACGCGCCCAATGCCACCAGCACCACACCAAGAATGCGCTTCACGTGCGGACTCCCATGGTTCGCAGGTCTACCCCCGTCATCTCCCTGGGCTTCTCCAGGCCGAGCATCGCGAGCAGTGTTGGACCGACATCCTCGAGCGCGCCGCCGCTGCGCAGCGGCCCGGCGCTGTCGGGATCGACGATCACCAACGGCACCGGATTCGTCGTGTGCGCCGTGTTCGGTCCGCCCGTCTCGGGGTCGATCATCATTTCACAGTTCCCGTGGTCCGCGGTGACGATCACGCGCGCGTTCGTGCGCTCCGCGGTCTCGAGCACGCGCGCGAGGCATGCGTCCACCGTCTCCACCGCCTTGATCGCCGCCGGGATCACTCCCGTGTGGCCGACCATGTCGCCGTTCGCGTAATTGCACAGAATGAAATCGTAATCACCGGAGGCGATCGCGCCGCACAACACATCGGTCACGCCCGGCGCGCTCATCTCCGGCTGCAGGTCGTACGTCGCCACCTGCGGACTCGGCACCAGCTGCCGAACTTCGCCGGGGTACGGCGTCTCGAAGCCGCCGTTGAAGAAGTACGTCACGTGCGCGTACTTCTCCGTTTCCGCCGTGCGGAACATCGTCATGTCGTGCGCCGAGACGACCTCGGCCACGATGCGCGAGAGCGTGAAGGGCGGGAAGGCGACGGGGACGTCGAACGTCTCGTCGTACATCGTCATCGTCGCCACGTCCACCTTGGGACGCGTGCCGACATCGAATGCGTTGAACCCCGGCTCGGTGAGGGCGCGCACGATCTGCCGCATCCGGTCCGCCCGGTAGTTGTAGAAGATCACGCCATCGCCATCGCGCACCGGGGCGATCGGCTTCCCATCGTGCACCATCACGATCGGCTTGATGAACTCATCGCTCTCGCCGTGTTCGTACGCTTCGCGAATCGCCTGCACGGGATCGCTCGCCGTCGGCCCCACGCCATCGACCATCGCGCGATACCACAGCTCCGTACGCTGCCACCGCTTGTCGCGGTCCATGCCGTAGTAGCGTCCGCCGAGCGAGGCGATGACCGCGCGCCCATGCGCGTAGGCGATCGTCTCTTCCATGAAGCGCAGCGCGGAGCGGGGGAGCGTGTCGCGACCGTCGAGCAGCGCGTGAATGGCGATGCGAGGCACGCGCTCGCGTTCGGCGAGATCGATGAGCGCGAACAGATGCTGATCGATCGCGTGCACGCCGCCGTTGCCGATCAGCCCCGTGAGGTGCAGCGTCCCCCCGCGCTCGCGCACGCCGCGGCAGACGCGCACGAGCACATCATTCTCGAAGAACGATCCATCCTCGATCGCCTCCGAGATCCGCACGAGGTCCTGCGGCACGACGCGCCCCGCGCCGAGGTTCAGGTGTCCCACTTCGCTGTTTCCCATCTGCCCGCATGGGAGTCCTACTGCTAGACCGGACGCTTCCAGGAGCGTGCGCGGCTGGCGCGCCCAGAGCGCATCCCACGCCGGCGTGTTGGCGAGGGCGATGGCGTTTCCCTCGCGTTCGGGGCGATAGCCCCAGCCATCCAGTACCATGAGGATGACGGGACGTCTTTTCGATTTCGGCATCAGTGATCAGAATATGTGAAGCGGCTTGTTGTCATCCCGCGCGCAGTGAGGGATCTTGCCGGCGAGATCCCTCGCTGCGCGGGATGACTGCACTCATCGCGGCATGACAGCGCTGCCGCAATGTATCCTTCCTCACCATCCCCTTCCAGCGATGTACGTTCATTGGCTCCTCGTCGCTCTCATCGTCCCAGCCACCGTGGCCGCGCAATCGGCGGCATCCGGGCAGCCGGGCACGCGCCTTCCTGCCACGGCACCCATCAACGCCGCGCCGGATTCCTCGCGCGCGCTCACGCCCGTGGCGCGCGCGATGCTGCGTGCCGGGCCGGGCGCCCAGGTCCTCGCGACGCTCGATTCTGGCGCGCGCCTGCAGGTACTCGCGCACGATCGCGGATGGACGCGCGTGCGCGTGGAAGGGTGGGTGAAGGACGAGGATCTGCAGCCGGCCGATAGCGCATCGTACCCCTCGCTCAGCGCGGCCGATCTGCGTGCCGACCCGCAGGGGACGCGCGGCAAGACCGTCCGATGGCGCGTGCAGGTGATCGCGCTGCAGACCGCCGATCCGCTGCGCCGCGATCTGGCGCCCAATGAGCCGTACCTGCTCGCGAAGGGGCCTGGCAACGAGGACGCGCTCCTCTATCTCGCCGTCCCGCCGTCCCTGCTCGCCACGGCCCGCGCGCTCGATCCCTTGTCGACCGTCACCGTCATCGCGCGGGTCCGTGTGGGACGAAGCGCCGCATCCGGTGTACCAATCCTCGATATCGAGCGCATTGCGCAACGTTGACCGGTTCCCCGCTCACGCATGACCTTCACCACGTTCGGACGACAGCATCCCGTGTTCGTCGTCGTGTTCGTCGTCCTCATCCTCGCTCTCCTCGGCGCCGACGGCTGGGTGCTCACCAGGCGGGCGCGCTACGCGGACGAAGTCGCGCGCCTGCAAGCGGGGATGAGCGACTTCGAGCGCAAGAAATCCGAGACGATCCTCGACTCGCGCGAACGCCGCTTCGACATGATGATGCAGCTGATTCGCCGGCAGGCGAAGGTAGACAAGGAAATTCATCTCTCCGTCTCGGTGGACAGCGGCCGCATGTACCTCGAGCGCGAGGGCGCGCTGCTGCGGGAGATCCCCGTGGAGGTGGGGCCGGAGGCACGCATCGGGACGTTGCCTGACACCATCCAGCTCGTCCCGCCGCGCGGGGCGCGGTCGGTACAGGCGCTGTTCACCGCGGACAGCGGTTGGGTGGTGCCGCGCTGGGTGTACCGCGACCGCGGTCTTCCGATCCCCTCGGATCGTATGGTGCAGGGCGGGCTCGGCCCTGTTGCCATCGTGCTCGACGGCGGCACGATCATCTACTCGCTGCCGAGCGTCGGCCCGCTCAACGATCCCTCCTACGTTCTGCCCGGCGCAGTGCGCGCGAGCGCCGCGGACCTTCAGGCGATCGTTCCCGACCTGAGCGTGGGGACATCCGTGTACTTCTACTGATCGATTGATGGGACTGCTGCAACCCTTTCGCGACAGCCCGAAGATCGCGTGCGGTCTCGTCGGCGCGGCGGTGCTCCTCGGTGCCGCGACGGCCGCTCTCGTCGCGAATACGCTGGATGTACGCTACCACCGCGACATCGAGCGCATCGTCTTCAATCGCAACTGGGATCTGCTGGACGACATCACGGCACAGACTGGAGCGGTGACCGACTCGCTTCGCACCGCGCTGGCGGCGAGTCCGGCGCCGACATCGGATGCGTACATCGTCGTGAGCATCGAGGATCGGCGGCTCTGGTACCGCAAGGGCGATGAGCTCGTCTTCTCGACGCGCGTGGCGGTGGGGAGCGGGAAGACACTGGTCAAGCACGATGGCCGCGACGAGTACAAGTTCGACACACCGCGCGGCCGCCTGGTGGTGCAGAGCAAGGACGCGGATCCCATCTGGGTGCCGCCCGATTGGCACTATCTCGAGCTCGCCAAGCGCAAGGGCTTGGGGCTCGTGCATCTCACGCGAGGAATGAACATCCCCATGCCCGACGGTGCGGTGCTCACGGTCGTCGGGAGCGACGTCGCCAAGAAGTATCCCGATGGACGTGTGATTCCGCTCGATGTCGCGGAGGGGCGCGAGATCGTCGTCGGCGGAAACATCATCGTCCCGCCGTACGGGACGCATCAGCGTCGATACGATGGTGTGCTCGGCAATCATCGGCTCAACCTCGGCGATGGCTACGCGTTGCATGGAACGGACGATCCAACCTCGATCGGCCACGCGGTGAGCCACGGCTGCGTGCGGCTACGCAACGAGGACATCGACTTCCTGTACCGCATCGTTCCGGTCGGAACACCTGTCTTCATCTACTGACCATTCAGTCAGCGACACGGGTATTTTGTGCTCGATGCGACTATTGCCGCTCGGCGGCGCACAGCACTAAGATTGCTTCATGGTGCTCTCACCGCGTGGTGAGAGCACTTCGCGTTCGATATGTGAGAGTGCGTCGCGCTCGCGGCACGCATGATGCGTGCGCCGCCTGGCGATGGCGCTACGGGCGACCGAGCTGTCGTTGGTTCGGTCGCGCAAGAGCACTTCTGGAGAGTCCGTCGATGGATGCCTCGTTGGTGCCCGTGTGGTGTGATCGGGCAGTGTGTCTGCCGGTTCGTGATCGCCGCGCTCGGCGGAGTACGGTGTGAGCCAGAGGGCCACGCCAAACTCGCGTCGCGCCCGCGTCACACGATCGCGGCGTGTGGCCCGTTACTCGACGCTCGTGATCTCGCTCACCGCAGCCATCGGCTTCGTCACCTTCTACGAGCCGCCGCCAGATCTGAGCGCCGTGCCGTTCGAGTCGAGCGCGTCCGGCGGTACAGTTGTCGAGCCCGTTCCGGATGTGGAGCCGAGCAGCAACGCATTCGGTTACAGCGGCGCCGTGCAGATGCGTTTCGCGCTGCCGGGTGATGCGGTCGAGTATCCGCTGCAGGTGCATGGTGATCCCACCGCGCTGCACTACGTGTGGCAGCGGCTCTCCGATTCCGCTGAAGTCGGTATTCCGATTCGGCTCGTGAGCGATACGCTCACCGCGCCGCAGATGCCGGGATTCTATCGGCTCGTCCTCGTGCGCGATGGCTTTCATCGTGTGGTCGATGGACTCACCGTCGCCGTGCTCGTGCCGTTCAACGAGAAGCACGGACCCACGCTCGACGGATACCGGATCGGCACGTTCCCCGGCGAGCGTCACCATGCGGATGGGCTCCCGGAGGGATTCGTGAAGATCATGCCGAACGTCGAGGACCTCGCGATTACGAAACATCTCCGTCTCGCGGATTTTCTCACGCGGGATGGACAGACCACCTGGCCGCGCTTCGCCGCCGTCGATCCCAAGGTGCTCGACAAGCTCGAGCTCGTCGTCGAGCGGATTGCGGGCATGCGACGTCACCGCTCCGCCGCGGACACAGGCAATGTGCAGGTGCTCCTCAACGTGCACTCCGCGTTCCGCACGCCGCTGTACAACCGGCACGTCGCACGCGCGGCACACGACAGCCGGCATCAGTACGGCGACGCGGTGGACGTCGCGATCGATGCCGATGGCGATGGTCGCCTCACCGCTCGCGACACACGACTCGTCGCGCAGGCGGTGGACTCGGTCGAGGCCGAGCATCCCGATCTCGTAGGTGGGATGGGGGTGTATACCGGGCACGCATATCGCCATCCTTATGTGCATATCGACGCACGCGGCGAGCGAGTGCGCTGGCGCGGTTGACGTCGAGGTCACGAAGGTGGAGCGTGCATGAACGAGATTCTGCGTGATCGAATTCTCCGGAAGCTGGATACACTTCCGGATGAGAAGCTGTACCAGGTGCTCGACTACGTGGAGTTCCTGGAATCCAAGTACGCCGTGCGCACGGCGCAGAGCCCGAACGTCTTTCAGCGCTTCGCGGAAGGGGTGGAGGACAGTCTGCGCGCGGGCCGCGTGTCGGCGGGCACGATCGCCGAGACGATGGGGCTTCTCAACAAGGCGATGGGCGTGCTGGGCGGCGTCGCCGCCGCTGGCAAGTCGGTAGCCTCCGATGTCGTAGGCGCTGCGTGGTCGACGAACCGCACGGGCGCCGAGCCCCGGCCGAGCGGCTCCAACGGTTCCTCGACATCGTCGAATCCTCCGTCATCGTCCCCTTCGTCGCCGGCCTCCGAGGATTCCGCAGCGTGAGCGTCGAGGCGGACGGCGCTGACCGGGTGTTGCAGCGCATCCATCGGCGGCGGGCATCGGGCGCGCAGGCGACCGCACCGCGTCGAGGTGCGCGCCGCACCATACTCACGACGATCCGCGAGATCCCGAACTACCTGCGGCTCCTCGGCGGTCTCATCACCGATGGCCGCGTCTCGACCCTCGACAAGGTGCTCGTGGCCGGCGCGATCGTGTACATCGTCATGCCGGTGGATCTCATTCCCGATGCGATCCCGTTCCTCGGGCAGGTGGACGACATCTACCTGCTGATGTTCGCTCTGCAGCGTCTCATTCGCCGTGCGGGCGCCGACGTCGTGGCGGACCACTGGGCCGGCGACCCCGCAGTCCTCACCCCGCGCTACCTGCGCGAGGTGCTGCTTGCCGCCTCGTTCTTCCTCCCGCGTCGGATCCGGAGAAAGTTGAGACGGCTGGCGAGGTAGAGGCGGAAGGCGGGATGCGGGATGCGCTGTGCGGGAGGCGGTGTCATCCCGCGCAGCGCTTGTCGTCCCGAGAGCCAGCGCTTGTCATCTCGAGCATCAGCGAGGGATCTGCTCGCCGGCCCGGGATTCCGCGCTTGCGCTCGGAATGACACCGTGTTTCGTCCCGCATCCCGCATCCCCCGCTTCACTGGACTTCCCCTCGCCGTCCGCCTAATTTTCGCCATGGCTACCAGAACTCGCTCACCACTTCGGCCCGCGATCTCCGAGAGCGGGCCTTCGCGTATCGACGAGCCACAGCGGAACGGCGCCTCTCGTGTGCGCGCCGAGAACGCGCTGACGTTCGATGACGTCCTGCTCGTCCCACGCCATTCGATCACGCACCCCAAGGACGTGCAGACCGCCACGCGCTTCACGCGCGGCATCGCGCTCAACGTCCCGCTCATCTCCGCCGCCATGGACACCGTCACCGAATCGGAGATGGCGATCGCCATGGCACGCGCGGGCGGCATCGGGGTGATCCACAAGAACATGTCGATCGACCGGCAGTCCGCCGAAGTCGATCGTGTGAAGCGCTCCGAGAGCGGGATGATCCTCAATCCCATCACGCTTGCGCCCGACGCGCGATTGCGCGAAGCGAACGCGCTCATGATGCGCTTCAAGATCTCCGGCGTGCCGATCGTCGACCGCGATGGGCGGCTCGTCGGCATCATCACCAACCGCGATCTGCAGTTCGAGCGGAACCTCGATCGTCCGCTGCGCGAGGTGATGACGCAGGAGCACCTCGTCACCGCGCCCGTGGGTACCACGCTCGACGAAGCGGAGCGCATCCTCGGCAGGCATCGCATCGAGAAGCTGCCGGTGGTCGATGAGAAGGGGATCCTGCGCGGGCTGATCACCGTCAAGGACATCCACAAGCGGCGGCAGTACCCGAATGCGAACAAGGATCAGCACGGGCGGCTCCGCGTGGCCGCGGCGATCGGCGCCGGCGGCGACTTCCGCGAGCGCGCGCGTGCGCTCATCGATGCGGGCGTCGACGCGCTGATCATCGACACCGCGCACGGCCACAGCGAGGGTGTGCTGCGCGCGACGGCGGAGGTCCGCGAGAAGTTCCCGCAGGTGCAGCTCGTCGCCGGCAACGTCGCGACGCGCGAGGGCACCGAGGCGCTCGTCGAGCGCGGGGTCGATGCGGTGAAGGTCGGTGTGGGGCCAGGCTCCATCTGCACCACGCGCGTGGTGACCGGCGTCGGCGTGCCGCAGCTCACCGCGGTATTCGATGCGGTGGAGGGCGCCGGCGACGTTCCGGTGATCGCGGACGGCGGCATCAAGTACTCGGGCGACATCGTCAAGGCGCTCGCTGCGGGTGCGTCGAGCGTGATGATGGGCTCGATGCTCGCCGGCACCGAGGAGAGCCCGGGCGAATCGTTCCTCCTCGAGGGGCGCCGCTTCAAGATGCTTCGCGGCATGGGGAGCATTGCCGCCATGCAGGACGGCAGCGCCGACCGCTACTTCCAGGAAGGGGAGATGTCGCCGAAGAAGCTCGTCCCCGAGGGGATCGAGGGGCGCGTCCCCTACAAGGGCCCTGTCTCCGACGTGCTCTTCCAGATGGTCGGCGGTCTCCGGAGCGGCATGGGCTACGTCGGCTGCGCGACGATCGACGAGCTCCGCGCCAACACCGAGTTCGTGCTCATCACCTCGGCTGGTCTCCGCGAGTCTCACCCGCACGACGTGACGATCACGCGTGAGGCGCCGAATTACTCGGTGTGATGAAGACGGGGTGTTACGACGGGGTGTAGGGAGGAGGGTGTAGGGTGTAGTGGACCTCGGGATGTTCCTGCCTGGCCAGTAGAACTCTCTGGTTGTGCCCGCTCCACCCTCCACCCTGCTCCCTACACCCTTCGATAGATTCCCTCCCCATGTCTTCCTCGAAAACGGACTCCCTCTCCGCCTGGTTCCTCGGGCCGCACGCCGAGAACGCCGAGATGTTCGAGCGACTCGTCACCGAGGCGCTCCGCGATCACGTGTTCTGGCGCCGTAACTACCATCCCGAGGATGGCTTCACCATTCGCGAGACGGCAAAGCGGAGCGAGGGATACGAGGATGCGGTCGCGACGCTCACGCAGGAGTTGATGGGGCTCCTGGCCGAGCTCAAGCGCGGTGTTCCGTTCTTCAGCGGACGCTACAAGGGGCACATGAGCTTCGAGCAGACGATCGCTTCGCAGATCGGCTACTTCGCGGCCATGCTGTACAATCCGAACAACGTGGCGGTCGAAGCGTCACCGGTCACGACGCGCCTCGAGCTCGAAGTGGCCGCGCAGCTCGCGCGCATGATCGGCTACGATTCCATACGGAGCTGGGGGCACCTGACCTCGGGCGGCACCGTCGCCAACTTCGAGGCGCTCTGGATCGCGCGCAATATTCTCTACCTCCCGGTCGCCGCATCGGGCGCGGCGGAGGCGCTCGGGGTCTCGCTCGACGTCGAGCGTCCCGATGGGTCGCGCGCGCCGCTCGGCTCGCTCTCGCTCTGGGATCTGCTCAACATCTCGAACGAGAGCGTGCTCGACCTGTGGGACGCGCTCTGGCGCGCGGCGCCGCGCGCCGATGTGCATCAGGCGCTGCGCGAGCATTCCCTCTCCGACCTCGGCTATCAGGACTACGCGCGGCGACTGTCCCGTGCGTTCGGCGATCCACTCCCCGCGGCCGTCGTGCTCGTGGCGGCCACGGCGCACTACTCGTGGGAGAAGATCGTGCGCTCGCTCGGCATCGGCGCGAACCAGCTCGTCTTCATCCCCGTGAACGAACGCTACCGCATGGACACCGACGCGCTGTGGGAGCGCGTGCGATCGCTCGCGGCGCGTCGCCAGCCGGTGCTCGCCTGCGTGAGCGTGTGCGGCAGCACGGAAGAGAGCGCGGTGGACCATCTGGATGACGTGCTCGAGGTGCGCGCGCGCGCCGAGCGGGAGCTGGGCGTCACCTTTCACGTGCACTCCGACGCGTGCTACGGCGGTTACGCGGCCGCGGTCACCTGGCGCGCCGATGGCACGCGCCGCACGGCGGCGGAGATTCGAGAATCCGTAGGCGACGACTGGCCGAGCGAGGAATGGGTGCGCGCGATGGAGGCGCTCGCCCGCACCGACTCGGTGTCCATCGATCCGCACAAGCTCGGCTACGTCCCGTATCCCGCCGGCGCGTTTCTACTGCGCGATCGGCGCGCGCGCGAGCTGGTCGCGGTCGATCCGCCGTATCTCCTGCCCACGCAGACGCTCGACAGCGCACCCGAGCTCTTTCTCGGGCGCTACATCTTCGAGGGCTCGAAGCCGGGCGCGGCTGCGGCGGCGGTGTGGCTGAGCCACAAGGTGCTTCCGCTCGACGAGCGCGGCTACGGCTATCTGATCGAGCGCACGGTGGTGGGCGCACGCCGCCTCTACACCGCGCTCGCGGCGGCCGATCTCGCGCCCTTTCGCATCGTGCTGCTGCCGGAGCCGGACATCAACATCGTCTGCTACGTGATTCATCATCCGGCGCTCTCAACGCTCGAGGCGACGAATGCGTTGAACGAGCGGATCTACGAGCAGATGAGCCTGAGCCAGCCGGGTCGGGCGCCGCAGTACATCATCACGCGCACGCGGCTGCAATCGCCGGTGTACGACGGGGCCGTGGCTCCCGTGCTCGAGGCGCTCGGGGTCTGCACGATCGATGAATGGAAGCGGTGCTCGGATGGTCTGGTGGTGCTCCGCTCGACGGTCATGGATCCGTTCGCGGCGGAGCCGTCACCGGCCCCGGATCACGTTGGCGGGTTCGTGACGGCGCTGCGCGCCGCATGCGAAGCGGCTGCTCGGCGCGATACTCTCTTGACAAACCTGCGGCCATCCGAGAACGTGCATCTCTAGTTTCCTGGACGATTTGCAGCTTCTTTGATGGTCTGATGGTACCCGCCTGATCGTCCCTCTCCACGCAGCGTCGCGCTGCCCCCTCACAGCCAACGCGGAACAGAGAATATGGCCCTGTTTTCGACCAAGAGTATGGCGGTGCTTCAAGCCGAAGCGGGCGAAGAAGCGAACGGCCTCAAGCGAGCGCTCGGCGCCACCAACCTGGTCTCCCTGGGTATCGGGGCGATCATCGGCACGGGGATCTTCGTGCTCACGGGACCGGCGGCCGCGCTGTACGCTGGCCCGTCGATCGTCCTCTCCTTCATCCTGGCCGCCATCGCCTGTGTGTTCGCGGGGCTGTGCTACGCGGAGTTCGCCGCGATGATCCCGATCGCCGGCAGCGCGTACACGTACGGCTACGCGACGCTCGGCGAGTTCATCGCGTGGATCATCGGGTGGGACCTGATTCTCGAGTACGCGTTCGGCGCTGCGACCGTCGCCTCCGGCTGGAGCGGCTACGTCCTCAGCTTCCTCCAGGACTTCGGTGTTCGCATACCGCCCGCGATCGCTGGCGCGCCAGGCACGGACTTCGTCTTCTATCAGGGGCACTGGGCCGCGCTCAGTCGAGTCGCCACGCAGCTACAGGCGGCGGGGATCGACCCCGCCACGCTCCAGCACACGACGTCGGCCTTCAACCTCGTGGCCTTCCTCGGGATCGCCATCGTCACCACGATCCTCGTGATCGGGATCAAGGAGTCGGCGAGCTTCAACAACTTCATCGTGCTGGTGAAGGTGATCGTCCTGCTCGTCTTCATCGGGCTGGGCGTCGCGTACATCATGAAGCACACCGCGATGGCCAAGGCCAACTGGACGCCGTTCATTCCGCCGAATGAAGGCGGCTTCGGGCAGTTCGGGTGGTCGGGCATCGCGAGAGCGGCCGGCGTGATCTTCTTCGCGTACATCGGCTTCGACGCCGTCTCCACCGCCGCGCAGGAAGCGAAGAATCCGCAGCGCGACATGCCGATCGGCATCCTCGGCTCGCTCGTCATCTGTACGATCCTGTACATTCTCGTGGCCGGCGTTCTCACCGGTCTCGTCGCCTACAAGGGACTGAACGTCGCCGACCCGATCGCGATCGGCATCGACAAGACGGGTGTGGCGTGGGGCAGCTTCCTCGTGAAGCTCGGCGCGATCGCCGGTCTGTCGAGCACCATGGTGGTCATGCTTCTCGGGCAGTCCCGCATCTTCTTCAGCATGAGCCGCGATGGTCTGCTGCCGCCGTGGGCCTCGAAGATTCATCCGAAGTATCGGACGCCGTACGTCTCGTCGATCTTCGTCGGCATCTTCGTGGCCGCCTTCGCGGCACTGATTCCAGTGTCGGTGCTCGGCGAACTGGTGTCGATCGGCACGCTGCTCGCCTTCGTGATCGTATGCGGCGGCGTGTGGGTGCTTCGCAACCGCGACCCGGAGCGCGCGCGCCCGTTCAAGACGCCGTGGGTGCCGTTCGTGCCGATCATGGGGATCATCGTATCGCTGGTGATGATGTTCAGCCTTCCGCTGGATACGTGGATCCGGCTGATCATCTGGATGATCATCGGCTTCTTCGTCTACTTCCTGTACAGCCGCAAACACTCGCGGCTCGCGTTGGAGGAAGCCGTGGCTGCCGGCGCCGGCCCGAACATCTCCCGCAAGGAAACCACGCGCACCGGCGGCGATTGAGGCCGGGGCTGGTTAGTTTTGAGGCGGTGCCCGCACGACGCGGACACCGCCTCTTTTTTTTTCGCGATCCATGTCTCCACGCCTTCCCGATCTGCTCACGGTGCCCGAGCACCGACGCGACGCGATCGAGCGCCTCGCGACGGAGTTCCGTCCGGGGCGCGTCGCCGCGCTCTCCACGCACATCAACTCCGATGGCGATGGATGCGGCTCCGAGGTCGCGCTCTCGCTCCTGCTCGAGCAGCTCGGACTCGAGACGCGGATCGTGAACCCCACGCCCTGGCCGCCGGCGTTCGACTTTCTGCTCGGGGCGGGCGTGACCGACCGGAGCGCGGACGGCGCGAAGGCGCTCGACGGCATCGATCTGCTCATCGTGCTCGACATCAGCGACGTGAAGCGCCTGGGGAATCTGACGGATGCGGTTCGTGCGCTCTCGGTGCCGCGCCTCGTGATCGATCATCACATTCCGACGGCGGAGCCGGCGGGCGATCAGCTCCTCGCCGACACCGCGGCGTGCGCGACGGGTGAGCTGGTCTTCGATCTCGCGTGCGTGCTCGATCTCGAGATCACGCCGTCCATCGCGCGAGCACTCTACACGGCGCTCCTCACCGACACCGGCGGATTCCGCTTCAGCAACACGTCGCCCCGATGCCAGACGATCGCGGGGCAGCTCCTCGCCGCGGGCGTCGATCCCGAGGAGATGTACCGGCGCATCTACGCCTCGGTCTCGGTCGGACGGCTGCACGTGCTGCGCGATGCGCTCGACACGCTGGAGGTCGACTCCGAGCGCGGGATCTCATGGATCGCGCTCCCGGCCGGATCGCTCGAGCGCCACGATGTGGGCCCCGACGAGTTGGATGGACTCGCCGAGCATCCGCGTTCCATCGCGGGCACCCGTCTCGCCATCTTCTTCCGCGATCTGGGGCACGATCAGGTGAAGGTCTCGTTCCGCAGCACGGGGGAGGTGGACGTCAACGCGTTCGCGCGCCGCTTCGGCGGTGGTGGGCACGCGAAGGCTGCTGGTGCGCTCATTCGCGGCTCGCTGGATGCCGTCCGCGACCGCGTCATCGCTGAAGCGCGCCGATTCCTCGAGCCCGCGCATGCGGATGCATCCGGCGGCAGCGCTTGAACTGCGGCCTCCGCACTCTACCTTTCGGATCATGAGCGTATGGAAGCATGGAGCCTCCGGCGATTCAGGCGTCGAGGGGCGCATTCGCCGGGCGCTCGATGAGCTGACGCCGCTCTTGCGCATCGACGCGGCCGGCCTCGAGCTCGTCGAGTTCCGTGAGGAATCTGGCGTCGCGGTGCTCCGCATCGACGGCGACTGCCCGGACTGTCAGATGTCGGCGAGCCTGCTGCGCGAGGGGATCGAGGCGCATCTGCGCATGCACGTTCCCGAGATCCGCGAAGTCCGCTCGATCTAAAGACCGCGAAGGAGATTGCATGGCTGAACCACTGCAGGCGCGGATCGCTGCCGCGCTCTCGAAGGTCGTCAACCCGCGCCTGGGACAGGACGTCATGGCCGCGGACATGATCCGCGACATCGGGGTGACGCTCGACGGGAAGGTGCGCTTCACCATCTTGCTCGCGGCCCAGGATCCCGCATCGCTCGTACGCGAAGTGCGGCAGGCCGTGGAGCAGTTGGCGGGCGTCACCGACGTGCGCGTCGATGTGAAGACGCCGCTGCAGGGCGCGAGCGCTCCGCAGTCCGCGCCCGCGAAGCCCGCCGCCCGCTCGCGCGAGCTTCCCGTGATGAACGCCGAGCCGCAGTCACAGCACGCGCACATGCGGCAGGCGCCGCAGCCCGTCGCCTATCCGAACCTGGGCCGCGTCATCGCGATCTCGAGCGGCAAGGGCGGGGTGGGGAAGTCCACCGTCGCCACCAATCTCGCGATCGCGCTCGCCGAGAGCGGCGCGCGCGTGGGGCTCATGGACGCCGACATCTACGGCCCGAACATCCCGCGCATGATGGGGATCAACGTGCCGCCGCCGGTGATCAACAACGAGATCATGCCGCTCCAGGCACACGGCGTGAAGCTCATGAGCCTCGGCTTTCTCATCGAGCGCGACCAGCCCGCGATCTGGCGCGGACCGATCGTGATGAAGATCATCACGCAGTTCCTGCGCGACGTGCATTGGGGCGAGCTCGACTACTTCCTCGTCGACATGCCGCCGGGCACCGGCGACGCGCAGCTCTCGCTGGTGCAGGCGACGCACGTGCACGGCGTGGCGATCGTCACCACGCCGCAGGAAGTGGCCGTGGGCGACGCGCTCCGCGGCGCGAAGATGTTCCAGCGCGTGAACGTCCCCGTGCTCGGCATCGTCGAGAACATGAGCTACTTCGCCTGTCCGCACTGCGGTGAGCCCACGCCGCTCTTCGGGACGGGCGGCGGCGTGCGGCTCGCGCAGGAGCTCGAGGTTCCGCTGCTCGGCGAGATCCCGCTCTATCCGAGTGTGCGCACCGGCGGTGACGAAGGGACGCCGATCGTCGTGAGCGAGCCAGACTCTCCCGCGGCCAGAGCGCTGCGTGCGGCGGCGGAGCGAATCACGGAGGCCGTGCAGGCGACTGCGCCCGTATGACCGATCCGGCAGTCCTCACGCCGCCGGACGATACGCGGCCGCCGAACGACAGTCCGGCGGCCGCGTTGCCGTTGAACCCCCGCGAGGGGGCTGCCGCCGTCGCCATCGGGCCGGAGCGCGCGGCACTGGTGCACGGTCGGCTGTCGCGCACCGTGCTCACCGTCGCGATCCCGGCGGTCGCGTCCACGCTCCTCATGACGGTGTTCGCGTCGGCCGACGCGTTCTGGGTCGGACGCTTCATTGGACCGCAGGGGCTCGCCGCCGTCTCCACGGCGCTCTTCTGGGTGTGGATGGTGGTCGCCACCGGCGAGCTGGTGAGCGTGGGCCTCACCGCCGTCGCGTCGCGCCGTCACGGCGAGCTCTCGCGCGATGCCGCCGCGCGCGTGTCCGGCGACGCGCTCATCTTCGCGCTCGTGCTCGCCGCCATCGTCGGAATCGGTGGACATCTCTTCGTCGACCGGATGTTCGCGGTGATGGATACGCCGCCCGATGTCACCGCACTCGGCCGCGCGTACCTCTCGACGTACCTCCTCGGCACGCCGCTCATCTTCGGGTTTCTCGTCGTCGATGCGACGTTCCGTGCATCGGGCGACACGCGCACGCCCTTCGTGCTCCTCGCCTGTTCCGTCGTTCTTGGGCTGGTGCTCCACCCTGTGCTGCTCCTCGGAATCGGCCCGGCACCGCGCCTCGGAATCGTGGGGACGGCGATCGCGACGATCATCACGCGGGGGAGCGCGTTCCTCGTCGGGATGGTGTTCCTCGTGCGCCGCCGCTTGATCCGCGTCGGGCGCGTCTCGATGCGCACCGTGCGCGCGATCATTCGCGTCGGACTCCCGACCGCGGTCACGGGCGTGCTGTTCAGCGTCATCTACATTCTGCTCACGCGGACGACGACACTCTTCGGCACACCCGCGCTCGCGGCGCTCGGCGTCGGCCACCGCGTGGAGAGCTGGGCGTACATGATCGGCGTGGGCTTCGGTGCGACCGCGGCGGCCGTGGTCGGCCAGAACCTGGGCGCGGGCGAGGTCGAGCGGGCGGAGCACGCGGGGTGGATCGCGACGGGGTACGCCACGATCGTCGGTGCGCTGGGATTCGTGCTCGAGTTCACGCTCGCCTGGCAGTTCGCATCGCTTTTCACGACGGACCCGGCCGTGATCGCCGAGAGCGCGCGCTACTTGCGCATCGCCGCGATTTCGACGCTCTTCAGTGGGGCCGAGCTGGTACTCGAGGGATCGCTCGGCGGCGCGGGCGACACGCTGCCCCCGATGCTCACGTCCACCACCATCACCGCGCTGCGCATCCCGCTCGCGGCGTGGGCGGCGGCGCGTTGGGGCCCGGCCGGAATCTGGTGGACCATCTCCATCACCGCGATCGGGCGTGGCGTGGCGATGATGGCCCTGTGGAAGAGCGGACGGTGGAAGCGGAGGACCGTGTGATCATCACGCTGCTCACCGATTTCGGAACGGCGGACGGCTACGTGGGCGAGATGAAGGGCGTGCTGCTCTCCCTCGCGCCCGAGGCGCGCCTCGTCGACATCTCGCACGATGTCGAGCCGCAGGACATCGAGCGGGCGCGCCTCGCGATCGCTCGCTTCTGGCGGCGCTTTCCCGCGGGCACGGTACACCTCGTCGTCGTCGACCCGGGCGTCGGCACCGCGCGGCGCGCCATCGCCGTCGCGAGCGATGGGCGCTTTCTCGTGGGGCCCGACAACGGCGTGCTCTCCCCCGCGCTGCTCGTGCGTGGCGCGCGCGTCGTCTCGCTCGCCACGCCGTCGCATTCGTCATCCACCTTTCACGGGCGCGATGTCTTCGCACCCGCCGCCGCGCTCCTCGCCACTGGTACGTCGCTCGACAGCCTCGGCCCATCGGTGGACGATCCGATCGTCCGGCGCACGCCGGAGACCACGCGGCTTCCCGACGGCACGATTGTGGGACAGGTCATCAACACCGATCGGTTCGGCACGCTCGTCACCAACCTCGTCGCGCCGCGTGGTGGCTCCGTGGAGATCGCGGGGCACAGCGTCGGGGCGCTCAAGCGTACCTACGCGGATGTGCCGAGCGGCGCGCTCCTCGCGCTCATCGGATCGTCGGGGCTCGTGGAGATCGCCGTGCGCGATGGCAGCGCCGCGCGCGAGCTGGCGGTGGGGCGAGGGGCGCGCGTGCTGCTACGGCCGGCGCACGGCTAACGCGCGCGCCGGCACCACGCGGTCCGTGGACGACAGCGACGGCTCCGTCGTCGTGACGACACGCCCGGCATACGTCACACCGTGTCGCGGCGTGACGGCCGCCACTCCCTGTTGCAGCGCGGAGTTCAACTCGCCGGCGGCCAGCGTCGCTACCATCGTCAGATACATCCACGTGAGCAGGATGATCACGCCGCCGATCGCGCCGTACGTCTTGTTGTAGGAGCCGAAGTTCTGCACGTAGAAGCGGAACAGCAGCGTCACGATGATCCAGAGCGCGGCGGCGACAGTTGCGCCGACGAGCACCTGCTTCGCGTTCTGCCGCACACACGGCAGGAAGTAGTACGCGAGCCAGAGCGCCACGATCAACACCGCGAAGGCGAAGGGCCACTGGACGATGCTCCACGCAATCGCGAAGGCGTGGCCCACCGGCGTGTGGTTGTCGATCCAGTTGGTGATCTGCGGGCCGGCCAGCGTCGCGACGCTCGCGATCAGGATGAGCAGCCCGGTCACGATGACGCTTGTCATGGCGATGAGCCGCCGTTTCCAGTACGGACGCGTCTCCTTCGCCCCGTACGCCGTGTTCAGCGCGCCCATCAGTCCGCTGAAGAGATTCGAGCCCGACCAGAGTGTCAGGATCGCACCGAGCGAGATGAGCCCCGGCGCACTCGGCGCGAACACGGTCTGATGGATCACGCCGGACACCAACTTCAGCGCGTCAGGGGGCAGCGCATCGGAGAATTTGGCGATGATCCAGTCCGCGATGTGCTGTGGGCCCGCGACGATTCCAATGAGCGGGACGATGATCAGCAGGAGGGGAAACAGCGCGAAGAAGAAGTTGTACGCCATCGCCGACGCGAGCCCGAACACGTTGTCGTCGATGATCTCCTTCCCCGTATTCTTGAGCAGCGGCCCCAGCTTGTACCCTCCAACGGTCATGTGCAGCTCCTGCAGACAAAAATGCCACGCGGGAGCGTGGCAAGGCGCAGGCCAGGGACGGGCGACGGGCGCGTTACGGCGTGGTGCGCCGCACCGTGAGATCGCCGAGGACGGTACGCGCGTCGATGGTGAGCTTGTGCGGCGCATCCGGCCAGTTGTCGCTCTCGTACGCGCCGTCGCGCTTGGTGAAGTGCAAGTCCGAAGAGCCGAGGTCGCCGAGGAGCTTCCGCATCACGATGCGCACGCCGACATTGGGCGGGATGCGCACCGTCGCATCTCCCAGCGCGGTCGCGAGATCCACGGTCATGTCGCCGGCCCATGCGCCGCTGAAATCGAGGTCCACGCTCGCCGCGCCCGTCCGCACGCGGACGTGCTGCGCGTTCGCGTTCCCGAGCTGGGAGACGCGGATGCTCGCCGCGCCGCCCAGGATCTCGAGGAGGGCGAGCCGCCGCGGATTCGCCGTGCCGAAGGCGAGCTTCACGTCGCTCGCGCCGCTGCGCAGCACGAGCCGGTCCAGCCAGAGATGGCTCAGATCGAGATCGGCATCCACCGCGCCGAGGTTCAGCATCAGGTCGAGCGGGAGGTTGGGGGCGAGCCCCAGCGCCAGCCTGTTCGGCGTCCCGTTCCCGCGCTCGGCATCCGACACTCCGAATTCGCGCCGGGCACGCGCGAGGCGGCTCATCCCCTCGCGGTCCAGCCCGATGGTGAGCGTGCGGGCGGCCGGGTCGAAGTGCCGGGTCGGCGCGTATCGCTCGGCGTCGTAGCGCAGCCGGACATCGTAGAGCAGGGGTGTGCTGTCGGCAGCCAGCGACACCTCGCCGGCACCGTATTCGACGCGAACGTGCAGCACACTGTCCGCGCTCTGCCGCTGCCGCGACGCGTCCACCGTCCGCCACGTCTGCGCGCGCGCGGTGGGCGCGCACAGCGCGGCCGCGGCCGCGAGGCCGACCACATGGTGTACCATCCGCGGCATCAGAGATCCTTGGGGTTGGCAACCGGTGTGCGCCGCGGCGCGGCGGCGACGCCCGTGACCGGCGTGGGAGTCTCCCACGAGTAGTCCTGCTCGGGCGGCGGCGCGAGCGGCCCAGGGGTTGGCGCGTGTGCGCGCGTCCCGCCGCGTGAGAGCAGCGCGGCCCCGAAGCCGACCGTGACCGCAGCCCACGTCACCGCCGCGGCCGCGAGCCGGATGAGCGCACCGAGAACACCCGCCCAGGTGAAGAGCGCGCCGACCACCCACAGAGCGAAGTACAGCGACAGGCCGAGCAGGAGCACGTACCCCGCGGGCGCGCGGCGTACCGGAGCGCTCGCCGCTCCTCGCTCCATGATGGACTCGCCGCTCACGTACGACATCGCCAGGAAGCCGAGCGCCAGCAAGCCCGCCGCGGCGAGGAAGAACCCGATGATGGCGAAGGGGATGAGCACGATGCCGACGACCGTGATCGCGAGGACGACGAGTGAAAGGACCAGCGCGGGGAGCAGCGCGAACTCACCCAACAGTCCGACCAGGAATGCCCGCGTGAAGTCGGCGCGGATCCGCTCCGCAACGGTGTCGAGGTTGCTCCGGGTGAGGAGCAGTGTGAGGAGCCCGAGCACCGCGAGCACGACGAACCACCCGAGCGCGAGGGAGAGCAAGCGCCATGTGGCTCGCGCCGTCGACACGGGGGGAGCCGCCGCGGCGGGCGCCGTGCTGAACGCGCTCACGGAGCGCATCTCGCCGCCCACCGTGCCGCCATCGTTGCGAACGTGCCCGCCGATCGCCACGGCATCCCCGCCCACCTTCGAGCCCGGGTGCAGGATCACATCGCCGAGAATGGCCACCGCGTCCCCATCCACGGTCCCTTCCACGTCCAGGTTCCCGCGGACGGCGACGATGTCGCCGGTGAGGTGCTGGCCCGCCGCCACCGTCTGGTGGCCGAGGTGCAGCGACTGCTCGTCGACGTGTGCGCCGTTGGGATCATTCCGCAGCGAATCGAGCCACACGTGGAGCGAATCACTCGACGCGGCGGTTCGCACGGGCGTCTGCGCCGACGCGAGCGCGCCCGCGCAGGTGATGGCCAGCAGCCCCAGGACCAGTGAGCGAATGGGAGTGGACATGTCAGCGCCTGGTGGGGCTCGTCGTGAGCGCTCTGAGCATTCGCAGGGCGATGGCGGCGGCGAGAAGGATCGCCAGCAGCGCGACGCCGATCCCAAGCGCACCGCTCGCGCGCAGGACGTGCATGGCGGGCTCGCCGAAGATCGTGGTGATCGCGTCTCCGGTAAAGGCGAACACCGCTGTCCGTACGCGATTCGTGATGAGACCGACCGCGAACATCACCGCGTCGAGCCGCGTGATCAGGAACAGCGTGACGACCGTCAGGACGGCTGCCGCTCCGCCGGCCACCGCCACACCGACCGCCCGGGCGCCGCGCGAGCGTGGCGCCCACCGGCGCACGGAGTCGAGCAGCGTCGCGTGCCACGGCACGAACACCTGGACCTGCGACATGACGCGGTCGGTGAAGAGCGGCGACGGCGCGTAGTGCGGAAGACGCTCGATCGTCCGGACCAGTGCCGCCGCTTCCTCCAACTCGCTCCGACACTCCGCGCACTGGCGGATGTGCGCCTTGAGCGGCGCGGTGCCGAATCCCACCTCGCCGTCCAGAAGCTGGTCGATCTCGTCCGGAAGTAGATGTCTATCCACAAATCCTCCACGTGCTCGTACGGCGGGGCCTTGGAAGGGGTTTCATGGTCATGTCTTCAAGTGGGCCAAGGCGTTACGCAACTCGTGCCGTGCCCGGTGGATGTACGTTTTGACCGTGCCAAGGGGGAGATCGAGCGTCGCCGCGATCTCCTCGTACGACCGGCCCTCCACGTGACGCAGCAGAATGCACGAACGATACTCCGGGCGGAGCCTGGCGATCGCCTGTTCGATGGCCGTCCCCAGCTCGCGCGACTCCAGCTCCTCGAGCGGCGACTCGCCGCGTCCCTCCACGTCGAACGACGTCGCCTCGATCTCGGCTGCGGTGGCCGCATGCGGCGAGCCGTCCATGCTGATCGTATCGACGTGCCGCTTGCGCAGGTGGTCGATGGTCAGGTTGTTCGCGATCTTGAACAGCCAGCTCGAGAGCTTGAACTCCGGCCGATAGCGGTCGATGTGGTTCAGGACCTTGATGAACGTTTCCTGCGAGAGGTCCTCGGCTACCTCGCGGTCACGGACCATGCGATAGATGAGCGAGAACACCGGCCGCTCGTAGCGGCGGACCAGTTCGCGAAACGCCTCTTCGCGCCCGTTCTTGGCGAGCGCGGCGACATCGGCATCGGGAAGTGTCGTGAGGTCGAGAGGCATGCGCTCTAAACTTCCGCTCTCCGTGCGCTCCATGGCAAGTCCGGGCTGCTTGCATCGTGTCGGAGCCACGGGCAACTTTGTGCCGATGGCTTCCCACGAGAGCGAACAGCGCGATGCGCTGCGAGCGGCGGCTGGCGGCGCCGAGAAGCGTTCGTACGTGCGACGCATCTTTTCCGACATCGCGCCCAGCTACGATCTGCTGAACCATCTCCTGAGCTTCAACATCGACAAGGGGTGGCGGACGAACGCCATTTCTATGCTGGGGTGGCAGCGCGATCCCGCCGGCACGTACGTCGATCTGTGTACAGGGACGATGGACATCGCGCTCGAGCTCGCACGTCAGCCGGGCTTTCTCGGCACCGTGCTCGGCGCGGACTTCGCCGAACCCATGCTGCGAGTGGGGCAGGGGAAGACGCACGGTCGCTCCGTGCACCCGGTGGTCGCCGATGCACTGCAACTGCCCCTCGCCGCTGGGAAGGCCGCCGGTGTCATCGTCGCATTCGGTGCACGGAACTTCGCCGATCTCGATGCGGGGCTCCGCGAGGCGTACCGCGTGCTCGCGCCGAACGGGCGGCTCGTCATCCTCGAGCTCACCACACCGCACGTGTCACTCGTCCGCGTGATGTATCGCCTCTACTCGCACTACGTGCTCCCCATGATCGGCCGCCTCGTGAGCGGCCATCGCTCCGCGTACAGCTACTTGCCGGCGTCTGTCGAGAATTTCCCCGGCGCCGAGGAGCTGGCGCGCCGCGTCCGCGCGGCGGGGTTCGCGAACGTGGCGTGGCAGACGCGGACGATGGGGATCGTGGCCGTGCACGTGGGAGAGCGGGGAGCCGGGACTGGCTCACATGGCCGCGATGCGCGCGCCTCTTCGCCCGTGATGAGCGCGTGAGCGTCGATTCGCGCTCGGCATCCTCCCGCTCCCGTTGGTAGAGATGGCGATAGCCAGTTATGTCAAATATATGACCGTGTGGACGACTGTATCGGGCTTGGCCGACCCCGCGCGCTGCGTTGGTGCAGGTGGTGATGGCCACGCGTAGCCGCCCACGACACGTAATCGGTCTCATCTCGGATACGCACGGGTTGCTGCGACCCGAGGTGCACCAGGCGCTCGCGGGGGTGGAGCTCATCCTGCACGCCGGCGATGTGGGCGGCGATGACGTGCTGGATGAACTCGCGCTCATCGCTCCCGTGGAGGCGGTGTTCGGGAACACGGACGTGCCGGGCGATCCGCGGCTCGCGCAGGAGATCGTGCGTGAGATCGGCGGCGTCACGATCCACGTGAGCCACGGACACGAGCTCGGACGCCCGACGCCGGAGACCTTGCTCGCGCTGTATCCCGCGGACGTGCTCGTCTACGGACACACCCACAAGGCGCTCGAGGTGCGCGCGGGCGGCCGGCTCGTGGTGAACCCCGGAGCCGCCGGGCCGCGTCGATTTGATCTCCTGCCGAGCGTGGCGCGGCTGACGATCAGCAGTGGGGAAGCGGACGTGGAGATCGTGCCGCTGTAGCGTCCGCTACGCGCTCAGCGCCGCCGGTGCGTCCTGCTCCGGTGTGATCGGCCCGCTCCGGAGCCCCGCATCCTCGACGCGAACGGTGCGCTCGAGCTCCTCGGGGAAGCGCCGGAACCACGACGACAGGAGCAGCAGCTCGTCGATCTCGTGCGTCGGCACCTGCGCGGAGTCGCGCTCCACGCGTCCGAAGACGCGGTCGACCAGTCGCGCCAGCGTAGCGCGTGCGCGGGCCGTCGTCGGCGCCGGCTGCTCGGCGCGCACGCGGCCGCGTCGAATCAGATAGACGCGGTCTTCACCGTCGAAGCCGGGAACGGTGTACACGAACGACAGCGTCTCGACGGCGAAGCGGAAGCGGTAGAACTGCTCCTTGAGATCCTCGAGGCGATACAGCTTGTCGCGCAGCGTAGCCGCGCGCTCGAACTCGAGGCGCTCGCTGCACTGTTCCATCTCGCCGCGCAGGGTCTCGATCGGTCCGTCGTCGGTGCCATCGAGAAAGGCGCGCGCGATGGAGAGGCGCTCGGCGTACTGGTGCTCGGAGCACCCCGCGACGCAGGGGCCGAGGCACTTCTTCACCTCGTAGCGGATGCATCCAGGCGTGCGCGGCCGGAGCTGAAACAGCTCCTGCTGATCGCCGAAGTGCATGCGGCGGTCGAGCGCGCAATCGCGCAGCCCGAGGAGGTCGTTCAGCTCGCGCACGGCATCGCTCACGCGCTGCGCGCCCTGGTACGGGCCGTAGTACGCGGCGCTGTCGTCGCTCGCGCCGCGCACCACGAGGAGCTTCGGCGCGGGGCCCTTCGTGACCTTGATGAAAGCGAAGTGCCGTGCGTCGTTCTTCATCGCCACGTTGAAGCGTGGACGGAAGCGCTTGATGAGTTGGAGCTCCAGCAGCAGCGCGGCGAACTCGCTCGGCGTGTACTCCCATTCGATGGACGCCGCCTCGCGGACGATGCGCGCGCCCTTCTCCTCGGGGAACGCCGCGCGGAAGTAGCTGAGGAGCCGAGTGCGGACGCGCTTGGACTTGCCGACGTAGAGCACCTCGCCGTCGGGCGCGATCATGCGGTAGACGCCAGGCCGATCGGCGCACTCGGCGCGAACGCTGGCGCGCATGGCGGCGAGCTGCTCGTCGGGTGTGCGGCGGCTGTCGGTCGGCGTGCGGTCCGCGTCCAGCTCCGGTTGCATCGGATGTTCGCGCAACGCGCCGCGTGCTCTCGCGGTCATGATTGACGGGGCGGGCGGAACATCATGATTGGCAATGCGCGCAGAACACCGTCGTGCGGCCATCGACGGCCTGCGTGTCGATGAGCAGCGTGCCGCAGCGTACACACGGCTGTCCGCCGCGCCCGTAGACGGCGAGCTGCTCGGCGAACGCCCCGCGCTCGCCGGTTGCGTCGCGGTAATCGCGGAAGCTCGTGCCGCGCGCGGCGATGGCATCGCGCAATACGCTCGTGATGCCCTCGTACAATCGCCCGATCTCGGCGGGCGCGAGCGAGCGCGCCTCGCGTGACGGGTCGATCCCCGCGCGCCAGAGCGCTTCGTTCGCGTAGATGTTTCCGATGCCGGCGATCCGGCGCTGGTCCATCAACAACTTCTTCACCGCCTGCTTCGACCCCCGAAGGATTCCCGATAGATGCGCGGGAGAGAACGAGGCGTCAAGCGGCTCGGGGCCGAGCGAGGCCGAATATTCGCGCCATCGCTCGGGCGACATGAGCGTCACGGTGCCGAGGCGGCGGATGTCGCGGTAGTGGAGCGAGCGGCCGTCGTCGAGCAGGAACGCGAGCGCGGAGTAGAGGCGCTCGCGGTCCGGCAGGCTGCCGCGATCGATGAGGAGCGCGCCGGTGAAGCGCGGCTGGACGACGAGCCGATCTTCGGTGGACAGATCGAGCACGACCAGCTTCGCACGGCGCCAGGAGCGAAGGATGGTCGCACCGATGAGGCGCCGCGCGAGGTGCGTGGCATCGACCTCGCGCAGCACATCGGGGTGGGTGACGGCGACGCCGAGGATGCGCGCACCCGCGACCTCGCGGTCGAGGTCGCGCGCGATGGTCTCAGTCTCGGGCAGCTCGGGCACCGCGCAGCAACTCGCGCCAGCCGATGTCGGTGCGGTAGTGCTTCCCCTCGAACTGTATGCGCTCCGCGAACGAGACGCTCTCGCGCTGCGCATCGGCGAGCGTATCGGCGACGGCCGTGATGGCGAAGACGCGGCCGCCCGACACGGTGAGGGCGCCGTCGCTCGACCGGGTCGTCCCGGCGTGAAAGAGCAGCACGTCGTTCGCGGTCGGCAGCGTGATCGTCGCGCCCTTCTTCGGATGTTCGGGATAGCCGTCGGCCGCGACCACGGTGGTCACCGCATGCCGGTCGCTCCACTCGAGCGTCGAGCCCGCGATGCTCTCACCGCGCGCGATGGCGAGCACGGGGTCGAGCAGATTGCTCTCGAGGAGTGGCAGGATCGCCTCGGTTTCCGGGTCGCCGAACCGGCTGTTGAACTCGACGACGCGCACGCCCGATGCGGTGAGCATGAGGCCCGCGTAGAGGAGTCCCGCGAACGGACACCCGCAGCCCCGAAGCGCCGTGAGCGTGGGCGTGAAGATGCGATCGACGACATCACCCACGAATTCCGGGCCGACGAGCGACACCGGCGCATACGCACCCATGCCGCCGGTGTTCGGCCCACGATCGCCGTTCAGCAGTCGCTTGTGATCCTGCGCGGGGATCATCGGGAGCACGTTCGTGCCGTCGGTGAGCGCGAAGATCGACAGCTCTTCGCCCTGCATGAACTCCTCGACGAGCACTTCCGCGCCGGCCGTGCCGAACGCGTGATCGCGGAGCATCAGGTTGATCGCGTGATCCGCCTCCTCGACGGTCTCGCACACCATGACGCCCTTGCCGGCCGCGAGCCCGGAGGCCTTGATCACGACCGGCGCGCCGAACTTTCGTACCGCGCGCTTCGCGCTGTCCGCTTTCCGATGCAGCTCGGCGTGCGCCGTCGGCACGGCCGCCGTCTGCATGATGGATTTGGCGAAGCTCTTGGACGATTCGATGGTGGCCGCCGCGCGCGTGGGGCCGAAGATCGCGAGCCCCGCGCCGCGGAAGAGGTCGACGATCCCCGCCGCGAGCGGTGCTTCCGGACCGACGACGGTCACGTCCACGTGCTCCGCGCGCGCGAGGCTCAAGAGCGCGGGGAGATCGCTGGCGCTCGTGGGGACGCACCGCGCAATCTCCGCGATGCCGGCGTTCCCGGGCGCGCAGATGAGCTCCGCGGACGGATTGTCGCGCGCGAACTTCCAGGCGAGGGCGTGCTCACGCGCGCCCCCGCCAACGATCAGGACCTTCACTTTTTCTGCTGCGCGCGAAACGCGTCCGTGAAGGCATCGCGCGCGCCGCGCAGCACGTCCGCGACCTGATCGACCGCCGCGCGCGCCTGCTGGCCGTAGTAGCCCACGGCGTCGATGTAGTCATCCGAGAGGGGACGATCGCCGGCGCCGCCGCGGCGCGGATAGTCACCACTCAGGATACGGTCGTAGTCGCCGGACTTCACCCACCGCTGTAGCTCGGCCGCTCGTACGGTATTGAAGGGATGCGTGCGAAATGCCACGTTGAGCACCTTGAAGACGTTGTCGATGGCGTTGCCGCCGGCTTCGTATTCCTCGGCCTGGATGAGGAACTCCTCCAGGTTGATCTCATCGTCCTCGCCGTCGGGCTGTCCCGACATGCGCACGCCGCCGCCCGCCATCTTGAGCTCGGTGCGCATGGCCGCCGCGGGATCCTGTCCCGAGAGCAGCCCCGCGCGATCGCACGACAGCTCGCTCTTGCGGAACCACTCGAAGAGCGCGAGCTCGATGGGCAGGAGCGCCATCCCGGCGAGGAAGGGGAGATTGCGGACGCCGACGGTGAGCAGGATGAGCGCGACGGTGCGATACGTCGCGTGCCCGCTCATGATGTGCCCCAGCTCGTGGCCGAGGACGGTGCGCTGCTCCTCGCGCTCGAGCAGGCCGATCGTGCCGGAGTTGAGGATGATGAACGGCCGCTCGAAGCCCACCGCGCCCGCGTTCACATCCGGCGTCTGCGTGACGTACAGCTCGGGCCGCTCAGGCCAGTCCATCGTCTCGAGCACCTCGGTGTAGAGCGCGTTGAGCTTGGGGCGCTGCCGGGGACCGATCTTCACCGCGTTCGCCAGGAAGAGATGCCGGATCCCGCGCTCGCCGAAGAAGCTCAGCACCTTGCGCACGAGCTCGTCGAAGCCGGGAATGCCGCGCAGCGTGTTGAGCGCAGCGCGGTCGGCGGGATGCTCCCACGCGACCGGCGAAATCTGGGTGAGGACTTTCCATTCAGGCATGTGTACCTCCCGCGTTACAGTCCCGCGAACGCCTGCTCCAGGTCCTCGAGCAGGTCGTCGATGTCTTCGACGCCGCACGACAGGCGGATCAGTCCCTCGGAGATGCCGAGCTGCGCGCGGCGCTCGGGGGGGACGGAGGCATGCGTCATCGAGGCGGGGTGGCTGATGAGACTCTCGACGCCACCCAACGACTCGGCGAGCGAAAAGATTCGCGTGTGCTCGAGGACGTGTGCCGCTCGCTCCCTGGTCCCGAGGTCGGCGCTGATCATGCCGCCGAAGCCGCGCATCTGCGAGCACGCCAGCGCATGCTGCGGGTGCGACGATAGGCCGGGGTAGATCACGCGCTCGGCGCCGAGGCGATCGGCGAGCCAGCTGGCCACCGCGCGGCCATTGGCATCGTGCCGCGGCATGCGGAGGTGCAGCGTCTTCGTCCCGCGCAGCGCGAGCCAGCAGTCGAAGGGGCCGGGTACCGCGCCCGCCGCGTTCTGAATAAACTGCAGCCGCTCGGCGAGCGCTTCGTCGCGCAGGAGGGCGATGCCGCCGACCATGTCGCTGTGCCCATTCAGATACTTGGTCGTCGAGTGAAAGACGACATCCGCCCCGAGCTCGAAAGGGCGCTGGAAGTACGGGGTGGCAAAGGTGTTGTCGACGATGAGGAGCGCGCCGGCGCGATGCGCGATCTCCGAGGCGGCCGCGATGTCCGTGATCCACATGAGCGGATTCGTGGGCGTCTCGATGAGGATCGCGCGCGTGCGCGGCCCGCAGGCATCGGCGATCCGCTGGGGATCACGCGTGTCGACATAGGTGAACGAGAGGCCCAGATGCCGCAGCAGTTTGTCGAACAGGCGGAAGGTACCACCGTAGACATTCTCGCCGCAGATGATGTGATCGCCCGCCTCGAACAGCTTCATGATCGAGTCGACGGTCGCCGTGCCGCTGGCGAAGGCGAAGCCATAGCTCGCGCCTTCCAGCGCCGCGACGTTCCGCTCGAGCGCTTCCCGCGTGGGGTTCGCCGTGCGCGAGTACTCGTACCCCTTGTGCCGGCCGAGTCCATCCTGCACGTACGTGGACGTCAGATAGACCGGCGTCATGATGGCGCCGGCGAGCGGTTCGGGGCGCTGTCCCGCGTGGATGGCGCGCGTGCCGAAGCGGGAGTCCAGATCGTTCTCGAAGATGCGAGTCATGCGGGGAGCCTGGTGGTCGATTACGGTCGCTGCGCGGAAGATAACCGCGGCGGCACAGCGCGGCGAGGCAGCGCGACCGTAGGGAGGACGATATGACCGATCGCGTGCAGGACATCTCGACGGAGTCGCTCACCTGCCTCGTGGTGGATGACGAGCCGCGATTGCGGCAGGCACTCGCGCGACTCATGCGCGGTGATGGTTTCGAGTGCCTGGAAGCGGCGTCGGGGCAGGAAGCGCTCGACGTGCTCGCGCAGCATCCGGTCGCGCTCGTCCTGTCCGACCTCCGCATGCCGGTGATGGATGGCAGCGAGCTGCTGCGGCACATGCGCACGGAGTACCCCGACGTCGCCGTGATCATGCTCACGGCCGTCGCCGAGGCGGAGGCGGCGGTGCGCTGCCTGTCGCTCGGCGCCATGGACTACCTCACGAAGCCGTTCTCGTACGAGGAGGTGCGTGCGCGCGCGGCGCAGGCGCTGGAGAAGCGGCGGCTCATCACCGAGAATCGCGAGTACCAGGAGCGTCTGGAGGAGCGCGTCGCGGTGCAGGCGCGGCGCATCGAGGAGCTGTTCCTCGGCAGCGTGCACTCCCTCGTCGAAGCGCTCGAGCTCAAGGACCCGTACACGCGCGGCCACTCGGCGCGCGTGAGCCACTACGCGGTGGCCATCGCGCGCGAGCTCGGTCTCGGCGCGGACGCCGTCCGACAGATCGAACTCGGCGGACATCTGCACGACATCGGCAAGATTGGCGTTCGCGAGGCCGTGCTGAACAAAACGGGACCGCTGACGCCCGAGGAGTACGAGCACATCATGACGCATCCGGTGCTCGGGTGGCGCATCCTCACGCCGTTGCTCACCGATCATCCGCTGGTGCTGAACATGGTGCGCTCGCATCACGAGCGTCTCGATGGGCGCGGTGTGCCGGACGGGTTGAGCGCACACGCGATTCCGCTCGAGGCGCGCATCGCGTGCGTGGCCGATGCGTTCGATGCGATGCTGAGCCGTCGCCCGTATCGGCAGGGACGGTCGCGGGATGAGGCGATGGCGGAGCTGCGCGAGCGCGCCGGCGAGCAGTTCGACCCCGACGTGGTGGAGGCGTTCATCGCGCTCGCTGCGCGGGGCGCCATCGACGCGGAGGCGCAGGCGTCGGAGCAAGGAACACAGCCCGCGAGTGGATCGGAGTCGCAAGCACTGGACTCGACCGCATACTCGGCGCTCGTCCCGCGTGCGGCGGACGTTCGGTGACCGGCGTCACGCAGCGTCGCACGGGCGCGGGGCGTGCAACTGTGATGCGGGTTGATCGGGAGTGATTTGCGGGTAGGTTGCGCAACCTGACGCCGAGTATGGAGAGAGGAACGTGTACGACGGATTGATGGTGAGTGTCTCGGGGGTTCGCGGCCGCGTGGGCGAAGCGCTCACTCCGGAAATCATTGCACGATTTGCCGCCGGGTTCGGCGCGTGGGCCGTGTCGCGCAATGGGAATCGGCGGATCGTGGTGGGGCGCGACTCGCGCGTGTCGGGCCCGATGTTCCACCACGCGGTGCTCGCGGCGCTGCAATCCGTCGGGTGCGATGTGATCGACGTCGGCCTCGCGCCGACACCCACCATTCAGCTCGCCGTCGAGCACGCGCACGCCGCGGGTGGTCTCGCGATCACGGCGAGCCACAATCCCATCGAGTGGAACGCGCTCAAGTTCATCGGGCCGAGCGGGCTGTTTCTCGACGGCGCCGAGGGCGCGGAGATGCGCCGCACGGTGGAGGAGGGATTCGCACGCGCGACCTGGGACCAGCTCGGGAGCGTGGAGCCGGATCGCGGCGCGATCGAGCGGCACATCGAGCGCGTGTTGGCGCTCCCGTTCATCGACGTCGATGCGATCCGCAAGCGGCGCTTCCGGGTGGCGCTCGACTGCGTGCGCGGTGCCGGCGGCGTCATCATGCCGGCGTTGCTCGAGCGGCTCGGGTGCGAGATCGCGGCGATCAACCTGGAAACCGACGGCCGCTTTCCGCGTCCGCCGGAGCCCGTCGCGGCGAACCTCGGGGCGCTCGAGCAACTCGTGCGGGCCAGCGGTGCCGAGGTCGGGTTGGCCACCGATCCGGACGTGGACCGTCTGGCGCTCGTGTCGGATGCGGGGCGGGCCATCGGCGAAGACTGGACGCTCGCGCTCGCGGCGCGACTTGTGCTGCGCTACCGCCAGGGCCCGGTGGTGGTGAACCTCTCGACCAGCCGGATCGTTGATGATGTGGCGGCCGAGGCCGGGGCCCAGGTCCTCCGCGCACCGGTGGGAGAGGTGAACGTCGCGGTCCGCATGCGCGAGGCGGGCGCCGCGATCGGTGGAGAGGGAAACGGAGGCGTCATTCTGTCGGAAGTCCACCTTGGACGGGACGCACCCGTGGGTGCTGTGCTGTTGCTACAAATGTTACTCGAAGACAACACGTCGCTCTCCGCGGTGCTCGCCCGCTATCCCCGCTACGCCATCGTGAAGGATAAGCTGGACCGCCCGAACGCTCCTCTGGCGGCGGTGTACGACTCCTTGCACGCGGGATTCCCGGACGCCGAGGCGGATACGCAGGATGGCCTGCGATTAGCATGGGCGGATCGCTGGGTCCACGTGCGGCCATCGGGCACCGAGCCGATCGTCCGCGTGATTGCCGAGGCCCCGACGGAGACAGAAGCGAGGGAGCTCGTGGCACGATCGCGTGTCCCTCTGGATGCGCTGCGCTGACATTTCAACCGATGTGATGAGTCATGTGTGGAATCGTGGGATACGTCGGGCCGCGGCTCGCATCCCCATTGCTGCTCGAAGCGCTGAAGCGGCTGGAGTACCGGGGGTACGATTCGGCCGGAATCGCCGTGATGAACGGCAAGGGCGTCGAGACGCGAAAGGCGTCGGGGAAGATCGCCGAGCTGGAGCACGTGGTCACCGATGCTCCCGTGCACGGCACCCTGGGGATCGCGCACACGCGATGGGCCACGCACGGCGCGCCCAACTGGTGCAACGCGCACCCGCACGTATCCTGTGACGGAACGGTCGCGGTCGTTCACAATGGGATCATCGAGAACGCCGCGGCGCTCCGCCAGATCCTCGAGGAAGACTTCGGGCACACGTTCACATCGGAGACGGACACGGAGGTACTCGCCCACCTCATCGAGGAGCTGTTCGACGACAGTCTCGAGGAGGCGGTGATCGAGGCGCTGCGCAAGGTCGAAGGGACGTATGGCATCGCGGTGGTGAGCAGCCGCGATCCCGACAAGATCGTCGCGGCGCGCAAGGGAAGCCCCCTGCTCGTCGGGCTGGGCGAGGGCGAGTACTACATCGCGAGTGATGTCTCGGCGATTCTCGCGCACACGCGCGAGGTGATCTATCTGGACGACGGCGACCTGGCCGTGCTCGAGCGCACGGGGTACCGGATCATCGAT
>DASVCF010000090.1:0-3222 GCA_036381735.1 Gemmatimonadaceae bacterium
CGCGTCAAGCGCTACACCGAGGGCTGGTGCGACGGCGTCGTATCGTCAGGCTCGGAGAGCACGGCGGAATCCGGCTGCGCCGCCACGCTCGGCCCGACGTGCAGCGCGGGGTTCGTCGTCCACAGCCGCGTCGTGCAGTCCCAGGTGAGCACGAAGCCGTCGCGAAAGCGGCTGCCGACGCTGAGCGAGCAGCGCGAGCCGTCCGGGGTCACGCGGTAGTGATAGTGGCCGTACGCCGTGAGCGGGGCGGACTTGCCGATGACGCCGAGCGATGCGGGGTAGCGTCCGTGCTGCGCGACGTACTGCTCGATCGCGCGGATGGTGGGCGCGGCGGCCTTTCGCATCTCCTCGCTCCGCGGACCCGAGCGGAACACGACGATCACGACGAGCAGCGCCAGGACGACGCCGACGATCACCGCACTGTAAGGTCCCCTCCGTCTGGGTTCGTACACACGCACCTCCATACCTTCGCGATTCACAGGAGCGCGCCACGCTGCACGTCGTGGTGCGCACGTCTCTTGCGGGCCCTGTTCGCCCACGTCGTACCCTCCCCCACCGCCCTCTTCAAAGGAGACGCATGGACACCGGAGACGTCAAGCAGAACGCCGAACCCAAGCCGCAGCAGGAGACGAAACATCCGCCGGAGTGGCGCAGGGATCTCAATCCCGATCATCTCGCGGGGCAGAACATCGGCCCCGAGTCATCCGCGGACGAGCGCGGCGTGGCCACAGCGTACGACCTCAAGCGGCTGCACCGAGCGCTTCCCGGCCTCGAGGACGATGAGCTCAAGAAGATCCCCATCCTTCCAACCGGCACGCGACTCCAACAAGGTGCAACCTACATCGATCTCGCCGATGCGCACCCCCACGAGATGATGGCGACGGGCGGGATGACCACGGAGCGCGGGCACTATGTGGTGCCGAAGGACGAGGTGCCGTACCCGCTGTGGAACCGGCTCATCGGCGAGGAGAAGCCCGCGCGGCGGATGCAGGGACCGGCGGAAGGGATGCGCTGAGCGCTGGCGGATCGGCGCCGCGGATCGCGGACGATATGGACGGCACCGGTTCTGCACACTAGGCTACCATTAGAGCTTCGTCAGCCCGTGTCCGACGACGGAGGTTCCAACCATGCGCTCACTCGTCATCACCGCGGTTCTCGCCACCCTGCTCATCGTCCTCGTGCCGCGCCGCGCACTGAGTCAGGCCGACACCACGCTCCACGTCTCGCAGGTCATGTCGCCCGCGGAGCTCGATGCGACGGGCGTCTCGACGCTGAGCGCCGAGCAGCGTGCGGCGCTCGACGCCTGGCTCGCGCGCTACACATCGACCGTCGCGCAGACCGTGCAACGCACCGCAAGCCCGCCGCAGGAGATCGTGATCCGCCGCCCCAGCGTCGAGCGGGCGTTCCGAGTAGCGCGTGTGATCGACGACGGCGGCTCCGTGGCGCTCGACGACGGGACCGTATGGGCCGTCAACCTGCCGAGCCGTCCGACGGTGGACACGTGGCAGGTGGGCGACTACGTCCTGGTGCGACGCTCGGCGGTCGCGGTGAACATCGGCTCGACGATATTCGACTACACGCTCGTCAACGGCCGCAATGCGCGGCACAGTCGGGTGGCGGTGAGGTTGGTGGGGAGGACGCAGTAAGAGTTGTGGGTTCTGGGTGGTGGGTCATGAGAGGATCAAAGGGGTCAGAGCCGATTGATCGCGTGCGATCAATCGGCTCTGACCCCTTTGATCCCACGACCCACAACTCAGAACCGCCTCCGAGCTTCCCCATGCGCATGGCCCGAGCGAGATTCCAACGTCACGCATCGTTCTGATGGTTGGATTGCCTCCTCGTGCACGCCATGTCCGAGCTCCCGACGTTCACCGCAACGCGCTACGTCCAACCGCTTCGTGAAGGCGGTTCGCTGCCGGCCGTGGTCGAGACGGACGGCGGCGGTCTGTTCGTCGTCAAGTTTCGCGGCGCGGGCCAGGGCGCCAGGGCGCTCGTCGCCGAGCTGATCGCGGGGCTGCTCGCGGCGGCGCTGTCGCTGCCGACGCCCGAGCTCGCGCTCGTCAGTGTGCCGCCGCCGTTCGGAGGGAGCGAGCCCGACCCGGAGATCCAGGACCTCCTGCGAGCGAGCCACGGAATCAACGTCGGAGCGCGGTATCTCGACGGGGCGTTCAACTTCGACCCGTCCGCAGCGGGCGATCTGGTGAGCGCCGAGCTTGCCGCGCGTATCGTGTGGTTCGACGCTTTCCTCACGAACCCTGATCGCACGCATCGGAATCCGAACATCCTCATCTGGAACCGGCAGCCCTGGCTCATCGACCACGGCGCCGCGCTGTACGCGCATCACAACTGGGCCGCGGTCGATGATGCGCGCACACGCACGCCATTCCCGCTCATCGAGCAGCACGTGCTGCTCGACCGGAGCGGCGATCTCGAGGCGGCGGACGCACAGGCGGCGCGTGCGCTCTCCGAGCACGTGATTCAGGATGTGGTGAACCGCGTGCCCGACACGCTCCTCGCCACGCCCGCGGACCAGCCCGGCGCCGTCTCCACCGACGAGGCGCGGGAGCGCTACGTCTCGTACCTGCTCACGCGCCTGCGAAGCCCGCGCGACTTCGTCGGCGAAGCGATCCGTGCGCGCGAGCATGTGCGACACGTCCCGCCGCGGCGCCTGTCCGCCCGCCGATGAGCAGCGCTCCGATGACTCGCGATCCGATGAGCGGCGACGCGGTGAGCCGCGGCCATTGGGTGTCCTACGACTTCGCGGTGCTGCGCGTGGTGCCGCACGTGCACCTCGGCGTGTTCACGCCCGTCGGGATCGTGCTCCACGCACGGACCGCGGAGTTCCTGGGGATGCGCGCACTCGTAGACCCCGAAATGCTGCGGCGCCGCGTACCGGATGTCGACATCGAGCTCCTCGCGCGGTACCTGCGCTCGTGCGAGGCCATCTGCGCGGGCGATCCCGCGGCGGGACCGCTCGCGCTCATCCCTCCATCGGAGCGCTTCCACTGGCTCACCGCGCCGCGCTCCGACGTCATCCAGAGCTCGCCCGTGCATGGCGGGATCACCGACGATCCGGCGCGGGAGTTGGAGGAGTTGTTCGGGAAGTACATCGGTTCGTAGCGGTGAGCTCTGAGCTCTGAGCTCTGGGCTGTGAGTGGGCTCTGAGCTCGACGCTCCCTGGATGGTCGAGCTCACAGCCCTGGAGCAACGGGGTCAGAGTCG